>JABSSR010000278.1 GCA_013213965.1 Verrucomicrobiales bacterium
GACAAGAGAATACTCGAGGCCCTGATCTACAAATTTGACGGTGGACCCGTGGGACTAAATTCATTGGCCGTCGCGGTCAGCGAGGACTCCTCAACGATCGAAGAAGTTTATGAGCCTTATCTCGTCATGCAGGGAATGCTCACTAGGACCCCCAGAGGTCGGGTAGCAATGAAACGCTCTTATGAAAAACTGGGCATCGCTGCACCCAGTCATGCTTCAGGAACTGAACCTGAGCTGGGTTTGGATACATAGGCTTTATCACCTTGCTTCCCCTCATTATAAATTCAACCGTTCTGGGCTAACGCTAAAGACTACTCGAATCTCAAAGTATGAAGAGAGTTTCAGTTTCCCTGAACCTACTAGTGCTTGGTCCGATTCTTAAATTCCCGGTCAATGCGGCACTGGGTCTCCTATGTAGTCGTAAGCGAAAACTGGTAATTAATCGGAATATTCAATATGTCGAACTGTATGATTTGGTTATCAATCCATTGAAAAAAATGTTAATGCAATGACAAAGTACTCTGCCAGCAAAGCCGACCAGTAACGTTTTTTCAAAACTGCGAAAAAGATTATAATTATAGATCTACCGCTTTGCCCTCCCTGACAGAACTCTCGATTACTTCAATGATTTTCTGCGCCGTGATGGCATCCTCAAGGCTAGAGAGCGGGGCCCGGTCACGCTCAATGCATTCCTCAATAAAATAACGAACAGTATTAAGTATCGAGTAATGGTAGGCTGAATAAGTGTGAGAATGCACAACAGCCTTCTGATTCTGGACCCAATCAGCGTGACTAAAACGCGTCGATCCTGCAGTCCCTATCAATTTTATCTTAAATGTCCAGTTATCATCGGCATGGTCATCGGCAGCAAAGCTGGCCTGAAGATGGGCTAAAGCGCCCCCCTCAAGTTCCAGAATGGCCATGGCCAGATTTTCTTTGGCAACGGTCCCGTCATTGATAGTCGAAGCCATCGCCATGACCTTCCTGGGCTTCCCTCCAAGGAAACATGTAATGTAGGCGTGATGCGTAAGAATTTGCCTGATGACCCCCGGGTATCGCTGAGCAACTTCTTCGGGATGATGGATGTTATAAAAAACATAAATGGCCACCAAGTCGCCGAGCTTGCCTGAGTCCAAAAGTTCACGAGTTCGGATCACGCTATCCTCATACAAGTAATTATGTACCGGAACGCAGAGCTTTCCAGATTCTTTTGCTGCGGCCTTAATCTCTTCGATCTCATTGATGGTAGAACCGACCGGCTTTTCAAGGAGAACATGTTTTCCTGAACGCAGGGCACTGACCGCGCATTCACAATGCTCCTCCAATGGTGTCAGGACAAAGACTGCATCAATTCCTGGATCCGATAGCATCGACTCTGCCGAATCGTAGGACTTGCAATTGTATTGGAGAGACTTTTCCTGCGACCTTTTCTTATCAATATCGAACAGGCCCACTAAGTCCGCACCATCACAGCCCTGAACGCCAGCGGCATGCAGATCAGCGATATCACCCGCACCATAAAGACCGATCCTCGTTATCATAGTTAGACTGTTAGTTCCGGCTTACCGATGCCGAGTTGAAATTCATAATACTCAGGACTCAGTTCAGCGAACGGTTCTTTTAATTTCTCTATCTCCTCCTTGGCAGCATGAATCTCCAAGCGCAAGAGATCAGAAATACCTAATGCCTCACCAATGATAGAACCAACATTGTTAGCGTGGGCCAGTAATCCTTCGGCCCCATCATAAGCCTCACGGCAATGGACAACATCACCTGACATCGTGAAATCATACCACAAACAGCCATCTTCCTTGGCCGTTGCTTCGACGAACTGATCGAGAATTTTTCTAAACTCCTCCATTTTCTCAGGATGAACTTTGAAATAAGGGTGAATACTAACTACTTTGCTCATAGCTATTTTTTGAACAAGTATTCTCCTCTGGTCAAGCCCGCGGATTGACTCTAAGTGAAATAACCGAAGAATTTAAATTTCATACATTTATTACTACCATTGCACCGCAATGAATGCGTAGCATCATGATGGATATGCGAAAAATCATAATAATCACTCTAGCAATTGCGTTCAGTGCTCTTAACAGCTTCGCTCGCAAACCAAACATCATCTTCATCCTTGCCGATGACCTAGGCTATAATGAGCTCGGATGCTTTGGACAGAAATGGATCAAAACTCCTCAGATTGATCGACTCGCAAAGGAAGGAATTAAGTTCACCCAACACTATTCTGGACAGGCAGTCTGCGCGCCTTGCCGCTGCGTGCTCATGACGGGAAAGCATACGGGTCATGCATACATAAGAGATAACGGGGACCCTAAGGACGGCTCAACTAAACATTTCCCTTTTCCCGGACAGAATCCAATCCCAGATGATGAAATCACTATTGCAGAAATCTTGAAAACAGAGGGCTACACAACCGCAGCCATCGGCAAGTGGGGGCTCGGCCACTTCGGATCTAGCGGGGATCCTAACAAACAAGGGTTCGATCTGTTCTTCGGTTATAATTGCCAGCGACATGCTCATAACCATTTTCCAAGATTCTTATGGAGGAATAACAAAAAAGTTCCCTTACCTGGAAATGATCGGAAGCTGAGCGGAAAGATTCACTCCCAAGACGCATTCACCGAGGAAGCCTTGGGTTTCATCAAGAAAAATAAAGAGAATCCATTCTTCCTTTACCTTCCATTCGCCATTCCCCACCTGAGCATTCAAACAACGGATAAGAGGCTCAACGAATACAAGAAAGTGATCCCTGAAGAGGAGTACACTCACAGAGGTTACCTTAAGCATCCTTTCCCACGTGCAGGATACGCAGCAATGATCACACAAATGGATGATTCTGTCGGGCAAGTTCTATCACTGATCAAAGGGTTAGGATTGAATAATAACACCTTGATTGTTTTCACGTCTGATAATGGGCCAACCTTTAATCGACTCGGAGGGTCTGATTCTGATTTTTTCAAGAGTGCCGGTGTTTTTAAGGGACTCAAAGGTAGCCTCTATGAGGGAGGAATAAGAGTCCCCACGATCGTTCGGTGGCCAGGAAAAATAAAACCCGGAACCACTAGTGACCATGTCAGTGCTTTCTGGGACTGGATGCCAACACTCGCTGAAATTGCAGGGACAAAGGCACCTGATGCTACGGACGGTATCTCATTATTACCGGCCATGATCGGCAAAAAGCAGGAATCTCATAAATTTTTATATTGGGAATTTCCATCTTATGGAAGCCAGCAAGCTGTCAGGCTAGGGAACTGGAAAGGGATCAGGCAAAAAATATCCAAAGCAAAGACAACCGCAGACATTAATACTGAACTCTACAATCTCGAACTGGATCCCGGCGAAACTAAGAATGTCGCTGATCTTAATCCAAAAATACTGGAAAAAATTGAATCGATCATGGCCAAGGCACATGTGCCCAGTAAATTGTTCCCTATCCTCCCTGAAGAACGTCTCAGGGCACGTAAAAAAAAATTAAATAAGTCCAACTGATGGGCACGGTAAAACCTAAGCGGACCTGGGTCGAAATTGATCCGAACGCTCTTAGAGCAAATCTCTACTATGCTCGTGAAGTGGCAGGAGGAGCCGATGTGATGGCTGTCGTCAAGGCCGACGCATATGGTCATGGTTTTGAAGAAACGATAAAGGCACTCGATTCTGAGGTCAGTGCCTTTGGCGTTGCAACTTTGAATGAGGCATTGGCCGTTTCGTCAGTAACTCAAAAGACTACAGACATCATGATCCTCGGAGCACTCTTACCTGATGAACGTGAAGATGCCGTCAGTGCCGGACTGCATGTCACAATTTCAAGCTTACTGGAAGCAAGAAAATATAATGAAACTGGACAACGGATCGGTTCTCGGGTCAGATCCCATCTTGTCTTGGACACTGGGATGGGACGTCTCGGATTTACTGAAAAAGAATTTATCTCTGAATGCCCTCAAATATCTTCATTATCGAACATTGAAACCGAGGGGATCGCTACCCACTTTCCGTGCTCTGACGTGGACCTAGAATTCACCAAGAATCAAATTGAAAAATTTGAATCGATCATTAAGGAAACAAAATTAAAACCGCGTTGGATCCACCTTGCGAACAGTGCAGGAATAATCAATTTTGGGAATGCCGGCGGTAATATGATCCGCCCGGGGCTGATGCTTTACGGAATTTCCTCAACAAACGATCCAAGCCACAAGCTCAAACCAGCCATGGAATGGAAGACTCGAATCACTCAGATAAGAAAATTGCCTCCGGGATCGGGGATCAGTTATGGACAGACATTCATTACCGATAAAGATACTCTAGTCGCAACGGTCGCGGTAGGTTACGGGGACGGCTATCCGAGATCAGTTTCCGGAAATGATGCGGAAGTCATCATCCAGGGCAAACGCTGCCCGTTACTCGGTAATGTCACGATGGACATGATAATGATCGATGTCAGTGAACTGAGCTCTTCCCCTTGTCCAGGTGACGAAGTGACCTTGCTCGGAGGACAGATGGAAAAACCTATCACGGCTGTAGAACTGGCTTCAAAGGCAAAAACGATCCCTTGGGAAATTCTTACAGGAATTTCTCCAAGAGTCGAGAGAGTCATCCGTACATAAAAGAAATATAGATTCGCAATAAAATCAGAGCTAAATTCAAACGCAATCATAGTTATCAGTGTTCCAAATCATCTTCAATGAAATCAGCGCGGCCGAAATTTCGGATCTCAACACTATCGATCAGCTTGAACTCCTAAATGAATTCAAAGTAGAGCACGAGGATCTGGAACGGACCAGTAACGAAAGCCCATTCGGCATTATCGAGAGGGACGGAATAAAATTATACCGGTACAGATCAAAGGACTACAGGATTTATTTCGAGGTGATGGATGATAGCGTCATAGTTCATCGAGTATTGCATAAAAATACTCTGAAAGACTTTCTGTTCAGATCGAAGTTACCGGTTTCAGAGGACAAGGCACTGGGCGATTCAAAACATTTCTGGTCAATGATCAAGGAAGGTGAAAAGGCGAAGCGATTATAAGATAAGAAGACAAATTAATCCAAATAACCAATACAAGAGTCAATGCAATGACCCTTGAAAATTTACTCAACAACGAAGACGAAAGGATCCTGCGTTTTCCAATAGCAAAGGAAAAAATCTTCTTAAGCCATGCCGCAGTGACTGCCCTTCCTCAGTGCGCCGCTGAAGCAATGGCACAATACGCGCATTCAAGTAGCCTAGACCATCAGGAATTTCCTGAATTCATTGAAACGATGAACCGTACCAGGCGCTTAGCAGCAGACCTGATCGGAGCTAAGGCTTCAGAAATCGCTCTCCTAGGTCCTACCTCATTAGGCCTTAGTCTATTTGCAAACGGGATCGACTGGAGGACCGGAGACGAGGTACTTTGCTATCAGGATGATTATCCAGCAAACGTTTACCCGTGGGTCGAACTACAACGCAAAGGGATTAAAACGAAGTTCCTTGAGCCAGAAGAACCAGGCGCCATTACTCCTGAACTGGTCGAATCATCGATCGGGCCAGAAACGCGCCTCGTCGCACTGGCCAGTTGCCATTACCTGACAGGTTATAGGATCGACATTGATGCAATAGGCAAGATGCTCAAGGATCGGGGAATTCTCTTTGCCTTGGACGGCATACAAACCTGCGGCGCCTTTCCTACGCCCGTAGAAAATGTTGATTTCATGAGCTGCGATGCTCACAAGTGGTTGCTCGGGCCGATGGCCATAGGAATCGTTTACGTGAAGCAAGAAAACTTCGAGATGCTAAGGCCGACCCTCCTCGGAGCATGGAACGTGCATTCTCCTGATTACATCACACAGGAAAAAATTAAATTTCACCCAACGGCCAGACGATACGAGCCGGGCGTTCTAAATGCTTCCGGGATCGTAGGCCTTAGAGCGGTACTGGAACTGATCGAGGAATTCGGTATGGACAACATTTCCTCGCAGCTTTTAAAGCTGAAATCACATCTGGTTAACAACTTAGAATCACTCGGATTCTTCATTAACGGCCCTAGAAGTGGGCATAATGCTTCAGCAATTACTACATTCAAGCCATCCTCAGGGAACGCATCAGTAATATTCGATAAACTCAATAAAGCAGGAATTATTTGCTCGTGCAGGAAAGACCGTTCAGGTGAGCAATTCCTGCGATTTAGCCCGCATTTCTATAATACCGAAACAGAAATTGACCGTACTATAGAAATTTTAGCACTCAGCACTAATTCCTAAGGCTTGACTCTGGAACAGAAAAGGAGGATCTAATATACAAAATCATCGGTAAATCAGCCAAGGCCCATGCCAGTTACAAGAAGAAATCGTAAATCTGAGGAAGAAAAACCTCCAAAATCAGAAATTGATCTAGATAAGATCAAAGAATTGATCAAGCTCATGGAAGACCATGAACTGACAGCCTTTGAGTTAGAGGATGCCGGATTCAAAGTTCGGCTCGAAAAGGGTAGTTCCCCGGAACAAGTGGTAGCTCCTATCGCAGCCCCTGAACCGGCCCCAGACCCAGCAAGTGAAAAGATCATTGCTGAAGACACAGAACAAATAACATCTCCAATGGTAGGAACCTTCTACAAGGCTCCCTCACCAGACGCTGACGCGTTCGTCAAGGTAGGTGACGCGATCGACGAAAATACTGTCGTCTGTATTATTGAAGCAATGAAGGTAATGAACCAAATCAAGGCCGAGAAGTCAGGTGTCATACAACGCATACTTGTGGATGACGCATCCTCGGTCGAATTCGGCCAGGGTCTTTTCGTAATAGCCTGAGAATAAGAAGGCTCGATTCGCCAATAGAATGTTTAAAAAGGTCCTCGTTGCCAATCGCGGTGAAATCGCTCTCCGCATTATCCGTGCGTGCAAAGAGCTCGGAGTCAGAAGCGTTGCCGTATATTCAGAAGCCGACATTGATTCGATGCATGTTCAACTCGCTGACGAAGCGATCTGCATTGGACCAAGCGCGAGCGCGGAAAGCTACCTCAAGGCTAACTGTATCATCAGCGCTGCAGAAGTTGCTAACGTGGATGCAATCCACCCAGGTTACGGATTCCTTTCAGAAAATCCCGACTTTGCTGAGATTTGTGAAAGCTGTAAAATTAAATTCATAGGCCCATCAGCAAAAGTCATTTCAATAATGGGTGACAAGAATGAAGCCAGGGCAACTGCAAAAAAATTCAAAGTCCCCGTTACCCCGGGAACTGAAGGGATCGTTAGTAATGTGCAGGAGGCAAGTGAAGAAGCAGCCAAGATAGGATATCCCGTCATGATCAAAGCGTCTGCCGGCGGCGGCGGCAAAGGAATGCGCCAGTGCTTCAACGAGGCGAATTTGGAATCAAGTTTTCAAAATGCCCGCAACGAAGCAGAAAAGACCTTCGGAAATGGTGACGTTTACATTGAAAAACTCATTCTCAACCCACACCACATCGAGTTTCAAATAGTGGCGGATTCACATGGCAATGTTGTTCACCTCGGCGAACGAGACTGTTCACTACAGCGAAGGAACCAGAAGATCATTGAAGAAGCACCATCACCTTTGCTCAATAAGAATAAGCGCCTAAGGAAAAAAATGGGCGATGCATCGGTCCGCTTAGTCAAAGAAATCGGTTACGAAAATTGTGGCACGATCGAATACCTTGTAGATGAAAACGGAGACTTCTATTTCATGGAAATGAACACAAGGATTCAGGTCGAGCATCCGATCACTGAAGAAATCAACGGATGCGATCTCATCAAGGAACAGATCAGAATCGCTGCCGGCGAAAAGCTCAGTGAACATGTTCAAAACAGTACCCCACGCCAACACTCCATTGAGTGCCGTATCAATGCCGAGGACCCTTACAATAATTTTACACCGAGTCCCGGAAAAATTGAATTTTGGTTCCAGCCAGGTGGTCGTGGGGTCAGGGTAGACACGCACGTTTATTCAGGATATCAGGTTCCTCCATTTTATCACTCAATGATAGCCAAGCTCATCGTGACAGGAGCGACTCGTGAAATAGCCATAGACAGAATGCAGAGAGCATTGAATGAATTTTTGATTGAGGGCATCAAGACCACGATCCCATTCCAGGACGCGATCATTAAGAACTCTGATTTCCGTAGCGGGAACTATAATATTGGTTGGGTAGAAGCTTTCTTGAACGATCTTAAATAACATTGTCAGTCCGATCAAAGCTGTGATCACAACTCAATCGTGAAGCTGTATTCAATACTGGACCTTGGTTACGTTGATGAAGAAGACATAGCCATCAAAGCCGAATCAATCTGTGATTCAGGCATCAACATGCTTCAGCTCAGAGCAAAAAATCATGCTCCTGAAAAGATCCTTGAAATGGCTAAAATTGTGAAGCCTATCTGTTTAAAATACGAAGTTCCATTCATTATCAATGATTATCCTGAGATTGCCTCTGAGGTCAGCGCGGACGGAGTCCATATAGGACAAAATGATGGTGAATTAGATGAGGCACGGGCATTGGCGGGAAACTGCAAAATTGTAGGACGTTCTACCCATTCCCTAGAACAGGCCAGGGACGCTCATAAGGAAGGAGCTAATTATATAGGATTTGGACCTCTCTATCCTACAGCCACTAAGCCCGGAAGACCGGCGATCGGATTAAATGAAATTGCACGGGTCCATAATGAAGTCCCCTTACCCATATTCTGCATCGGTGGCATCACAGAACAAACACTGCCCGAAGTATTGAATGCCGGAGCCGAGAACGTCGTGATTGTTTCGAATCTCTTGCAAAGTGAAGATATTAAATCTTATGTCTCGCGCATCAAATCAATAGGAAAAAATAGCTTAAATCAAAACTCATGAAAGTAATCGTTGCTGGGACTGTCGCTATAGATGATGTCAAAACTCCTAAAGTAGAGCGGACTGGCCTGATGGGTGGTTCAGCAGCATACGCTGCAATGTCATGCAGTTTTTTCGCAACGACCCGGATCGTCGGCATCATTGGCAAGGACTTTCCAAAAGAACACATTACAACACTCGAAAGTAACGGGATCTGCACTGAAGGCATTGAACGCAGTGAAGGGGATAGCTTTTATTGGTCTGGAGAATATCACGAAAACATGGATGAGCGCACAACTCATGACGTCGCAATCAATGTTCTAGAAGCCTATGAACCTAAGATCCCTGAATCTTATTCTGACACTGAGCTTGTTCTACTCGCAAACATGAATCCTAGAAACCAGATCGATGTATTAGATCAATGCAACAATGCAAAGTATTCAATTGCTGACACGATGGACATCTGGATCAATAATGAACGGGACGAATTGCTTGAGCTCCTAGAAAAAATTGATCTCTTGATCATTAACGAATCGGAGGCCCAGCTTTTCATGGAAACAAGAAATCTTATCAGGGCTGGAAAAAAATTAATGGATCTTGGTCCAAAAAATGTCATTATCAAGACCGGAGAGCATGGGTCCATGCTGTTAGGTAAAAATGAGAACGAATTTTTCCGTCTTGGAGCCTATCCACTTGAAGAAGTCGAAGATCCTACAGGCGCGGGTGACTGCTATGTGGGTGCAATCGCAGGGTTCATCGCATCACAAAATCAAGAATCTCCAAGCTTTAAAGATCTCAAATCTGCCATGGTCAGAGGCACTGTAATGGCCAGCTTCAACTGTGAATCATTCAGTGTAGAGGGTCTGAGCAGTTTGGATTCCAATAAAATATCTGAGCGTTTGAATCAATTACTGAGTTATACCCAGATATAAATTAATGAGAAAGGATCCTCTTTATTTTTCATATTAAAGCATCAAAGGACCCGCCCATCTGACAGCTCATCGAGTAATTGCCAGCTGATCAATTGCATGCGCGGAACATGAAAAGGACCTTTCCAAAGGTTTCCTTTCAGAGTTGAACTGACACTGCCATCACGGTGAAGGTAGCCGAACCATTCACCATGTTCAGGATCAGGAAAGAACTGGTAAGCCCACTCGTGAACTTGTCTGTGCCGTTCCGCATATTTTGAGTCACCGGTCAGAGAAAAAGCAAATATTGTAGCAATGATGGCTTCGGCCTGCGGCCACCAGAATTTCATATCATGCCAATACTCCTGCACAGGGATGCCCTTCATATCAACAAAGTACAGGATCCCTCCAAACTCATTATCCCAACCCCGTTCCCAGCTCCAGTCAAGGATCTGGCATCCGGTCTTGATTAAGCTAGGATCGTTCCGAATTTTTCCCTCTTGCATAATGAACCAGGACGCCTCGATTGCATGACCGGGGTTCAGCATTCGACCATCAAAATGATCGATGATTTCTCCATTCGTTCCTACATTCTCCAATACGCATTGAAGTTCCGGTTTGAGATGATCCCTGCGAATTTCCTCAATGCTACGATCAATCCACTCCTCAGCATCCGTGAGACCGATCGAATCGCGCAGCTCCTGTGCTGTTGTGATTGTAATCATTGGGAACCCGAGACTCTTCATGGGCCGAACATCAGTGAACTTTGGATCGACTCCACGAGGATCAAGATTATGACTAATGAATCGGTCGAATGTTCTTCGAGCCTTCTCCGCATAATGCTCCTCGCCCGTGGCCTTGAAGAGCTCCCCATAAGCGATCGCAGCAAAACTTTCCGAGAAAGCGTAACGTCTTTTGCGGATCGGATCCCCTTCCCGGGTCAGGTGAAACCACATCCTCCCATCGGACGCATCGAAGCAGTGATCATCCATAAACTTGGCTCCGTGCTTGGCTAATTCGAGCCATTTATCACATTTCTCGACATTATTGTACAGCTCGCCTAATAGCCAAGTGAATCTGCCCTGCTGCCAGACCCCCTTATCGGTATCTATGACTTTTCCGCCCCGGTCAAGGGACATCATGAAGCCACCATGATCGCGATCAACGCAGTTCCTAATCCAAAAAGGAATTACATCATCAAGCAGACCATTACGGTAAATCGAGATGAGTTTTTCCCGAGAATCAGCATCTGATAACATTTCCTACTCTATAACTTAATCAGAGGTCACAAGTTGACCCTTTGCCTTCGTCTTAATCGAATAGAGGGACTTGCGTGCCGTGATAAATAAAGTGTCGTAATTTTCTCCACCAAAACAAACATTGGCAGGATGTTCAGGAGTTGGTATCAGTCCCAACTTTTTCCCGGCAGAATTAAAAATATGAATGCCTCCGCCTGAAGTCGTATAAATTCTTCCTTCCGTATCAATGCACATCCCATCACAACGCACATCAATGATAAAGACAGGCTCACCTAAGAGGCCCTCTTCTACCACATCATAAGCATGAATTTTACCAATCTTTCCGGAGTCTGCTATGTAAACTCTTTTCTGGTCCGGCGAGAAGGCAATCCCATTGGGCATATCAAAAGTCTTACAAGCAACACTCACAGATCCGTCACTCTTCAGGCGATAGACCCACTTACCTCCTGCCTCTGCTTTTCTCCCCCTCAGCCCATAACTTGGATCCGTGAACCAAATCGTTCCGTCACTCCTAATTGCTAAATCATTTGGCGAGTTGAATTTTTTTTCTTTATAATTATCTGCCAAAACTTTAACGGATCCGTCAGAGTCAGTCCTGACAAGATTTCTCCCACCATGCTGACACGAAAGGAGATGCCCTTTAAGGTCAAGGAGATTTCCATTAGAAGCCTCCACCTTTCTCCATTCTTTAATACCTTCTTTTTTGGTCCATTGCATCTGCAAGGAGCGTGGGATATCCGAAAATACCAAACGGTTCTCTTTGGCTATCCATACTGGTCCCTCAGTAAACTTCATGTCAGTTCCAAGCTGCTCGACAGTTGCCCCTTCATCCAGAATTGAGGAAAGATCGGCAAAAGCAGCATTCATCGCAAAGCTCAGGAATAAAACCGATAATAATTTCATACCCATAGAATGGGCTAGAACCAATATAATTGGCAAGCTCATCATAGGGCATAGATGGTTGCTTCTTTAAATAGCCTCTTATTTCTCTTCAGTTTCACCATCAACTCGCTGCCTGAAGCAGAATAATGAAATCCATTGCTAAGAAACAACAGCTCAAGCTGAAGAATCCTCCGGGTCCGGGCGATGGTCAGCCCTGACTTACAAGGTTGTTTTCGTTCACAGAAGTGTTACTCCCCGGGAAATAGAAAATTGACGCGCACGCGGAAGAATTTTTTCGTGTGTAATTCACCTGCCTCATCGTCCCTGAGAGTTAATGTTTCCGTGCCATTTCCGTTATCATTGGCGGATCCGATTTGGATTGTCATAGGGTGCCACGTTAACAGGGCTCTGGAGGTTTCAGCGATGTAATCGAGATCTGCTGCGTTTTTCTGGCGACGGAAGCTGAGATGAAAGTGGCCCTCGGACATGGTAGTCGTCGGAAGACTTCCCGGTAGGTTCGGCACACGTGGATCGAGGCCGAAGGCGTATTTAAGAAGGTTGGAAGTGCCGTCGCTGTTCAGGTCGACCAAGGGTTTGCTGATCGACAAGCTGTTACGTTCTGCTTCGGTGAAGTGTTGCGTTTGCCAGCTTTGGAAATCCATCCCAAAGCTTGTGTTCGGCGTGCCCGGGTTACCGTGAAGTTCTGCGGAGATCCCCCACGCAAGCGGGTTGCCCCAGGAGTCGATATCGGCAGCGTTTGCGTCGCGGATGTGCAGTGAGCGACCGCCGCCGTCGGTGGCCGGATACCAATCGCTGTCACCGTAGGCGAACTGCTGAATGACGTTCCCCGGTTCGTCGCGCAGATCTAATTGCTCACCGTTGTTGCGCAGGTTGGATGTTGGGTATTCGCCAACAACTGGTAAGGCTTGGCCGTAGCGTGCTTCGAATGCAGCGCGATTGCGCACTGCTACGACATAGCCGTCAGCAGGGACCATCGTGCCGCTCGGGAACGTGAACGAGATGCCGTCTTGAAAGTGTACGCCGCCCACATTGAGTGGATCAGTACCAATGTTTTTGAACTCGATAAACTCGAACTCGTTGGGGTCATTACTCACCGCGAGTTCGGCCGGGGTGGTCGGTAATGCCGGGTTATAGTGGATTTCGGTGATACGCAGAAACTCGGGTGGGGTCGGTCTTGTTACCGTGCTGGTGATCGTGAGATTGTAAGTGTCGAGCAAGTTGTTCTGAAAATCGTAGGTCTCCAGCGCGATTGAATTTGCGCCAGTCAAAAGCGGCAAGCTCACCCGCCACGTGTCACCATTCAACCATTCTACGGCCAGCGTCGCATCGTTGCCGGCGAGCCGGAACTGGCGAATGTTGATCCAACCCTTGCCTTCGATCACGGCCGAGGTGTCGGCGACAGAGAAGTTGTTGCCGCCGTTAGTGGTGACGCTGAACTCCACGTCCGATGGCAACTGTGATAGCGCAAAGTTTCCGCGGGCGTTGATGTATCCCGACTGGCTTCTAAAATTCTGGCTGACTAGGCTTCCGTAGTGTGTCAGCCAAGTGCTCATATAAGTTGTGTTAAAAGTCGTGTTAACCAGATCCTGAACATGCCCCCAGTAGAGGCGCCTATATTTTGGAATGTTAATCACATCACTCAAGTTGCCACCACCGGGTAACATCGACGAGTTGGTGCCAGAGTTAAACACGAAGTCCATGTCCCACGGGAGCGCTGTTACTCCACGGCCATTCTCTGGAACATAGATACGGATATTATGGCGTAAACCGCCTTGAACAAAGGTGTCGCCGATTCCGCACAGCAAGGTCATCGCCGTGTATCGACACCACTCATCGACGTCCATCCACTCGCCAATCTCGCCTGCAAGCTGTGCAACTGGCAGGTCAAACACCTTACAGAAATTGATCAGTCCGGAGTAGTCGTCTCGTCGCCGTCCGGTACGGATCTCGAATGATGCGCGGTAATCTTCCTTACTGTCGCCTAGATCGCGCATGTCGGTACCCATGTGGGTAAATGGTATCGGCGGCTTAAGTCCTTCCGTGCCACCGATGCTCGACACCGGGTCGTAGGTAATATCTAGGTTGAATACACTCCCGTTGGAATCATTGGAGAACTGCGATTCGGTAAACAGCCCACCATAACCGGCCATCAGCATCTGTGAGGTGCCGGTGTAGGTGCTACTGGGGCCGACCAAGTGGATCAGCTCGTCATACATGCATGGGATTCCGGCATGGTTGAACATGTGCTTCACGAAAATTTCGTGCTGCTGTCGTGCGACTGGCGTGCGTGCCGAACGATCGATGCTCAGGCTGTCGTGTATGCCGCGGAAGAGCTGGTCAGCAGGCAAGCCTATGTTGAACCCGCGAAAAGAGGAACCGTCGCGTGCCCGGCCGGCGCCGCTACCGCGTAAGCGCACGCCAGCATTATAGAAAATTTCGCGGCGGTTGTAAATTGTGGTGCC
>JABSSR010000279.1 GCA_013213965.1 Verrucomicrobiales bacterium
AGTGAATTTTCAAAGATCAGCCTTTGCAAGGATGATGCGGTCCGGGCGAGGGACCTTTTGTGGAAAGATCATATGGGAATGATTCGTGAGACCAGATCCGAGGAAATGAAGAGCAAATCAATTTCATTGGGAGGCAAGACCATGAAGTTTGATTTCATTGTCTTTGGTGAGAAACCGAAGAATGGCCGGAGCCTCTTCATATCAATGCATGGCGGAGGTGGTGCTCCGCCAAAAGTCAACGAGAGTCAGTGGCGTAATCAGATGCGTCTTTATAAACCTAAAGAGGGGATTTATCTCTGTCCGCGGGCCCCGACAGATACTTGGAACCTGTGGCATCAGTCTCACATTGACCCTCTATTTGATCGGCTCATAGAGAATTTAATTATCTTTGAGGGGGTCGACCCTGAGCGCGTCTATCTTATGGGATATTCGGCCGGTGGTGATGGGGTTTATCAATTGGCTCCGAGGATGTGTGACCGCTTTGCTGCTGCGGCAATGATGGCGGGTCATCCGAATGAGTCGAGTCCGTTAGGTTTACGGAACCTTCCCTTTGCTCTTCAGGTAGGTGCCAATGATGGTAGCTATGGACGTAACAAAGTGGCCGCGGCCTGGGGAACGAAGTTAGTCGATCTTCGGGATGATGATCCGAAAGGTTATGATCACTTTGTGAAAATTCATGAAGGGAAGGGTCACTGGATGAATCTTGAAGATAGTGTCGCTGTTCCCTGGATGGCGAAACGTACAAGGAATCCATTGCCGGAAAAGATTGTATGGAAGCAGGACGATGTGACCCATGGGCGGAGTTATTGGGTCGCCTTGCCTGGGGCAGAGATCAAGGCCAGGCAACTGATTATTGTTAGCCGCGAGGGGCAACAATTTAACGTGGATAAGGCTGATGGGATCGGGACCTTATGTATTTTACTTAATGATGAGATGATTGATTTTGCTGAGCCTGTCACGGTCAGGTTCGGTGGCAAGAAGGTTCACGAGGGCAAGGTCAGCCGATCCATTGCTGCTATTTCTAGGACAATGATTGAGAGGGGAGATCCCGGTTTGATCTTCAGTGCCATTTTAAATGTGAAGCTGAAGTAAGTGATTCTTGCATATATTGATACTCGCCCGTTTCTCTTTGTTCTAGGAATCCCAATTGTCATACTGTTAACCTTTCTGGGCTGTGCCATTGTTAAATCAAGGGTCCGGAGATGGAAAGCATCAGCCGGAACACTCACACTTTATGTCCTGCTCTTCGCGTTCTTTCTGTATGGACCATTTATCGGTCAAACAAAGACCCGTGAGTATATGATGAGCTGGGAAATTAAGCCTCCTCATCTTCATGGAGAAGCAAATCAGGGAACCCAAATCAATGCTCCCGAAGTAATTTTCTCTTTCATTGAATTTCCTGAACACTTTATTGGGTATCATTCACATGAACTTGCCGGCCATCTCAAGAAAAATGGCAAGGAGGAGATCAAGGCTCTGATTGAGATTACCTCTGATTACGGCAAGGTTCGCGGCTATAGTGTCCTTGAAATTGCAGGAAGGAAGAGTTGGCCTAATGAATGGAGTTTTGGCGGGGTCAGCGGATCACCTCAAAGGTCTCCCTGGGACTAGGCCATTTTCCTTTGCGCTCTTTTATTGTGGCTATGAACTAACGGAGCCGCACCGTTGCCCGGAAAAGTATTACCGGATCCTGATTGATAAGATCCTTTGAAAGGGTCTTGTACTCGAGAGACTCGATTCCGTCACTGTTATGAGTCCTTTTGGAGAGTTCGATCCCGTCACCGTCAGTCAGACGTGCCCATGTGATCCCGTCAGTTGATTGTTCTAATTCAATCAAGGCATCGTCAGCACCAAGTTTTTGCCGGACAGTGACAACGAGCTTTCCGTCCTTGTTAATTTCAGCAGTAAGATCGTCATTTTCCGGAACCGCATAAGCGAGTAAATCTGAAGAGTTTTCACCGCTAAATGCAATAGAATCCGAAATGCCTGGATTGCCTCCCGCTTCAATGCTGGGTCTCCATTCGATCCCCAGATTAGGGTCCCTGTCTCCGGCAGGATCAATGCGTATGAGACTGAACCCGTTACCGTCCGGGCTCTCGGGCCATGCTCCGCTGTCACCGTAATTCAGATCAATGATTATTGATCCGGACGCATCACTTAAAAGAATGCGTTCGCCACTGTTACTGAGTCGTGAATTATTCCCAAATTGGTTCTGATTAACAATTATCCGCTCCCCTGGCCCGAGGACGGTCCTGTCCGGGAAAGTGAATTCGATCCCGTTCCTGAAATAAACACCGCTCAGATCAACGCTCTTTGATGGGTCCAGATTAATGAGTTCAATGAACTCGTTACCGTCCTCTTGTTCCGGGTGGTACATGATTTCCGAAATGGTAAGGTTAGAGGAACTGGCAGAGGCAATGTTCCCGGTGCTCTCGATAATGATGGTGTCATTGCCGACTTCTTTACCTCTCCGGTTAAATGCTTTGAGACTTATGGTATTTTTCCCGGGCTGGACGGGTACACTGACTTCCCATGAGTCAGCGTCGGTCCAGTTCACAGGTAATGGAAGATCGGCCCCTTCGATAAATACTTCTGAAACGTCGACCCAGCCATTACCTGATATGTTCGCTGCCGGTCCTTCGACTGTTAAATTATTTCCTGCGCCGGAGTTGATACTGAAAGGAATCTGTTTCGGTATCCGGCTCAGGACATAATTGGATCGTGATCGGATATTGCTACTGTAACCAGTGTAACCCTCTCTGGCCAATGAACCGTAATGAGACAACCAATAATTCATGTATTCGGTATTGAACGTGCTTTCGATAATGTCGATGAGGTGCCCATGAAAGATTCTTCCATACACTGGTCGTGCAGGAACCTTGGCGAAATTGCGGCCGCCCCAGAGTCCGGCACTTGAGCTTTGTGAGAACAGAAAGTCCCAGTCCCACGGCATGGGCTCCACTTTTCCGTCCGATGGGCGAATGTAGAAATTAAGGTTATGAGGATTCCCCTGACTGTAGGTGTCACCGATTCCAAGGAGTGACATTATGGCGAACTGACGCATCCACATATCCACATTAATGACGTTTTTGATTTCATCTTCCAGTTCCTGTCCCCTGAGGCTAAAAGCTTTGCACATTGCTATAATTTCATCGTACCGGTCCTCAGGCAGTCTCGAATTAATGCGTATGTTGTGTCGGTAAATTTCTTTATCATCTCCCTGATCAGCTAGATCAAAGTGACTGGCCCAGCCGATCGGGAACGGAAGCTTAGGTGATTCCGGGTTCCCTCCCTGAGTACTTTGGAATACCCTGATTCCTTCCATCTTAAAGACGATCCCTTCAGTTCCTTCTCCGTCAGGGAGTCCTTCAAGGTAAGGATTGCCGAAACGAGCCATTGAAAGCCTGGCAGTGCCTCTCTGAGTAGTGTGTATTAGTTGAACTATATCGTTGTAGTTGTCATGGATGCCTCCGGCATGATTGATCATGTGTTTTGCGATGATTTCGCGTACATTGCGTCTTCGTGTTGTCACGGTCCCATGAATTTCACGATAAAGTTTGTTGGCAGGGAACTTATAATTGATACCTGTGCTGTCTGATGAGTTTCGGCTAAACATGCTTCCTCTGAGACGGGCCCCGCAATCATAATGAATATTATTTTCGTTGGTGATGATGGTGCATCCGTAACGGTGATTACTTAAAATTTCGTAAGAATTGTGCATCGTCGAGGAATCGCGATTAGTCATGATGACTCTGAAGTTTTGAATCGTTTCAGATGAGCGGTTGTCATTGACTTGAATCATTGCCCGGGAATCGGGACCGTTCTGCGGGTAAAATGAAATACTCTCACCGTCATTGGCTTCAAGATAGAAATGGATCTTTCGGCCTGACTTCTGCCCTGGAATTTGAATGCTCCAGGATCCGTTATCAGACAGGATCACGGGAGCGGTCTGAAATCGGCTGCCGTCATTGGCATAATGGAGAACGAGAGAGTTGACTCCGTCAGGATCATTGACCCGTCCGCTCACGGTGATTGCCTGATCAGGTTCAGGGACTGGAGGATAGTGGGTCACGTTCTGGAATGTTGGTCCGATATTTGGTTTTCTGGTGGAATTTTCTTTTCCGGGAGTTCCGTGTTTGGTCGGTTGCTTCAGGATTACTGTCTTTGCCAAGCGATTATAATAGAGCTCAAAACGGAACTGAGGTGATCCCTTGAGCCATTTGGCTTTGAATGAAATTTGATAATCTGTTCCGGGCTTTACCGGTACTCTGGATCCATTACTTTTGAGATTGGATTCTAAAAGATTGTTCAGGTAATTCATCCTTGCACTGGCCACGATCTTTAGGGCGGGGGATTCTTCGGTATCGACTACCTCGGAAAGTTGGTGAGTCCCAATCCTCCGCCAGTACTCGGCATTTCCTGCATTAAAACTTCCGTTCTGCATTAGTTCACGGTTCGTTCCTCCCGGATCCTCGATGACAGATACATCATCGATGAGAACCTCGCCCGCATCGAGGAGGCCAAGACGCAGTTCGTGGAAATTACCAATCGAAGGGGTATAAGTGGGCACTTCTGCTGTCATTGTATAGCTGTATTGGACCCACTCAGATTGGTCTGAGTTTGAACTGTCAGCCCATGCCTCTGGGACTGAGTTGTCAGCTTCCGGGTCACGTAGCTCTAAGCTTGATCCACCACCGTCAGCGTGTCTTGGCCAAGGCTTGCCGTCATAATATCTTACCTCGTCTACCGGATTTCCTTTCTGGTCCAGAAGAACGATCCGTTCTGAATTATTGGAGAGGTTTCCGGAAAAATTACCGATCGCATTGGAGTTCGGGAATTTTGATTTGAGGGAATTCGCATCATTAGAGATTACCAGATAAGCATCGGGATCAATGGTGGTGTTCTGAGGGAAAGTGAAACTGATGGCCCTATTTAATTTCCACCCGGAAAGATTAACTTTCTTATCTGATTTATTGTATATTTCCACCCACTGTTCATCACTTTCGATGTAAGACCTGCCGGGGTCTCCATTGTCAGTGGCCCGGCGAGCATCGAATTTCATCCCCATGATGAAATCACTGCTTCCAATGCTTTTCTGGTGCAGTTCAACGGAGATTCGATTCGTTCCAGTCAATAAAAGGTCATTAGGTTCGAAAGAGATGTTCCTGAACGTGGCCTCGACGCCGCTAGTTGCCGGGGTATTCGGATCGATCGTTCCTGCCGGCAAGTTATATCTAGCGACCTCGGTTCCGTTCAGGTAAAAGACTGCACCGTCATCGATCATGTGTGTCAGGATCAGTTCGCGGATCGATTCCTTGTCCTGTGAGCTTATGTTGAACTGTGTTTCGAAGTAATGCGTGAAGAATCTCGGATTATTCTCTCTTGGATTTTTCATCCAAGTCCCTAAAGGAATTGGCAATTTGCCGGCATTGGTTTCAAATCCCAAGGGTCCCTGACCGGCGAGCCAATCGC
Organism: Verrucomicrobiales bacterium; assembly: GCA_013213965.1. GTDB lineage: Bacteria > Verrucomicrobiota > Verrucomicrobiia > Verrucomicrobiales > DEV007 > EC70. Next base: position 5,473 of record JABSSR010000279.1, read on the forward strand.
CTGCAGGAATCTGCGCCGTCTTTGCCCAATCCCCTCCCTGATCCTTTCCCGTTTCGTTGTATAGCCAGACAGAATTAAAATCAAACAAGCTAATCGTTTCCAGGGTTGGGGGAGTTCCCGGTGAAGAGTATTGCGGACGGTGATGATACATGATTTCATTAATCACAATGTCTTTGCTGAAGGATATCGCGTTTGATGAATGAGGAGTTATGTTGTCTGGACGATAAAAAGAATTATCGGATCTTTCGTTCAGTCTTGCCTGAGGTTCGTTCCTGATGATTACTGAATCGATGACGAAGTTTTCCGGTGAGTAGAGGAAAAGACGGTCACCGTTTTGTGGATTGAGACTGCTCTCAGATTTTTCAATGGTCAGGAAATCTCCTGCGGAAAGTGACTTTTCGGGAAGAATATATGCACTTTCCTCATTGCCATTTATTGAAGCTCTGAACTGATTGATTGAGACTGGATTTGAACCTGTGTTTTGGAGTTCGAATGACCAGTTATTGTCTGTATTTCCGGCAATTTCGCTGAGCCTGAGTGAAGGGCTTGCGGAAGGGTCGGGCAAGGTTTGGAGTAAATCGAGTTCAAGGCCCATGACCACATCACTGCTGCCAGAATTTGCTTGATGGACTTCCACCGAGATACGGTTCTTCCCTGATTTCAGTCCAGCCATTGGTATACCTAAAGGCTCATTTTTCTTGGCCTCTGAACCGGAAGAGGCAAGTGTTCCCGAGCTGACTTCACCTAGCGGCATGTTATAGCGGTACACTTCGTTCCCGTTAAGATAAAAAATTGCTCCATCATCTATCAGGTAAGTTATTTGCAGTTCGTATGCATTGTTGAATTGTGTTTCACTCAGATCAAATTCAGTTTCGAAGTAATACGTGATCACGTAGGGCCTATTGAGTGCAGGCCTTATTAGCTCAGTGCCGAGGTCAACTTCAAGACGGTTCTCCTTAGCGTGCACTCCTGGACCTGACTTCCAGTCCTCTGTTACCGGGTGCTCCTCACTTGCCCACTCAGTTCCTAGATCCACTCCGCTTTCATTGTAACGCCATTCTTGATCAAAATTGAGTATAGGCACCCTGACGGTCGGGGGTGGCAGGTTACTGTTCTGAAAATTGATTTTTCCTGGTGTGCCTGATATTTGAGGGCTCGATGTCCAGTTCTCAGGAGGGGCACTGGCAGTCATTGGTAATAATTTTGAAAGGGTCGCTCCAGAACCATCCGC
>JABSSR010000028.1 GCA_013213965.1 Verrucomicrobiales bacterium
AGTAATAGGGTTTTCCTTTGCGTTTTAGTTCTTTGACTTTTTTACCGAGACGTTTCCGTGCTTTTTTTACTCCCCATGGATCACCATAAGCGAATCCGGAAATATCAATGTAATGAGTGATCTGAGAATCAGAGACCATTCCCCGGTCCAGCGGGTCTGTTCGGAAAATTTTATCCAATATGGGATTAGAAGAGGGAGCGCATTTCTGTAACATATTGAAACGCGGGTTCGACAGGAATGGTTCATTGGATTGGATTGCGAACGAGGCACCTTCTAAACGTTTATCGAGTTCCTGGCGAACGGTATGCAGCATGAGTTCGGCGCCCTTATTTGGCAGCCAAACACCCAACAGTTCAATGAGAGGTTTTTTTGACATGGTGCAGGGCATCGTCGACGGAGCGTTTAGAAGAATAGGCGATCATGGTGTCGGGGTCAGGAACGCCCATTCCGACGAGCATGATAGGAACCTGCCAAGGCTTCAGATTCAATAATCCTCTCATCTTCTGGTGCTTTTCAGGTATGTCAGGCCAGTTGATAGGTACGGAGCCAAGCCCAGATGAGGTCAGTGCTAGCATCAGCGTCATAGTGGCCAAGGCCGCATCAATATAGATGAGATGATGGTCACGGGTCTCATCATAGCAACTAAGATTACCGACAACGACAATGAGTGCCGGCAGTTGATCGCCGTAACCCCGAACCCCGAGTGGTAATTTGCAGATTTCCTGGACCATTTCTGGTTCTGTTGCCATGTAGTAATCGAATGGCTGACGGTTACATGCGCTCGGCGATTCAAGTGCTGCGGTGATGGCATGACGGACAGTTTCTAGTGGCACTGGTTCATTTTTGAAATGTCGATGCGATCTCCGGCTCCGGCACAGTTCATGGAATTGATCTAGGGCTGCGATCCCTGAGGGGGGGAAACGTTTGGCGTAGGAGGGAATGTCCATTTCCTTGTAAGGAGAAAATGTATGCGTTTCAGAGGATTCTGCTGATGGCAGTGATATAAATTTTTTGTGAGCTTCTCTAATCTCGGGGACTTCATGATCTACTGCTTTGAAGTATTTATTCAGAACGTCCGATGCCCATTTCAGTTCAGATTTTGAAACTTTTGAATTGGCCAGAGCCTCCGCGTAAAGGTACACCGCCGGTCCAATGAACTTTAAACCAAATATTTTTTTGCGGTCTGGAAAACATAATCCTTTTTCCAGGACATGGATATTTCTTCGAAGATTAGGCGATGTTGTAATATTTCTCGAGAACTGAGCTTGTAAGGCTCTTAGCCCAGCCATTGTTGCTTTAGATTCCGCCCTGAGCGCTTTGGCCAGCTTTCGCCGTTGCTTAGAGTAACGGCTCAAAGGATTTATTCTGGAAAAAAATGAGCCCATCAGTTGCCGGTAGTATTTGAGTAAAGACTGGACCTCGATCCGGCAATGGCTCCGGTCCTTCCGGCTATCCATCCCAGTGCTCGCGCGAGGGTCAGTAGTGTACGACCTGCTGTGATGGGCAAGGTCAATATGAGTCCAATCACAGCGATCAATTTAAGTAAAATAGAAGTTACAAAGCCCAGATTCAAACGAACAATCCCATTATTTTTTCGCCGGAAGTTGGTATTAGATTGGTCACGGGCTCTGCTATATTGATAAAGAAAGGACAACCTTTCGGGGGGAATAGTTTCATAAACGTAGGCATCTTGAACCCAGGCCGTTGGAAGATTTCGATCAATCACTTCCGCGTAGAACTTGGAATCCGTTCCGCCCGTATGGCGCATGGATTCATCGAACCAAATATTGTGTTTAGAAAAGAGTGAAGTGTCTGCCAGCCAATTATTAGTGACAATCGTGACTCCTGGCGTTCCTTCGAGAGAAGCTTTACGTGAGGCGCGCGTTTCTTTTTTTCTATAGCGACTCTTTAAATTAATGAACATGAGCCTCTCTAAAAGAGTCAGTTTTTCTTCGGGTCGGCGCGCTCGGAGCGGGGCGCCGATCAGTTTCGCTTCGCTGTTCCGATAACCTTGGATTATTTTCTTTAGCCAGTCCCTGGCCACCTCTTCATCATCATCGACAAAAAGTAAAAGATCAGACCCAATTTCCAAAGCTTCCCGTGCCGCACGGTTCCGGGCAAAAGGAATTCCAGGTTCAGTTTCAAGAGCATAGGCTAATTTGGAATCCTTGAACATAGGCTGGAGAGTCTTGAAAATATCTTGGGAGCATTCTTCAGTATCATTTTCGATGACGAGAAAAGTGACGGTTACTTTCTCAGGAATTATTAATGATGACCAGGAACGCAAAAGTGCTTCGAGCATTTTCGGGCGTTGTCGTGTTAGTGTTGCGACGCAGGCCTGGAGTTGTTTATTTTTGCGAGACACAGCCAAAATCAATTGGCAGGATTAAAATGGATCTGTCAAGGATTGCCTAACTATTTTCCTTAGGAGGAACCATGTTTTTTAGTAAAGGTGGTAAAGAAAGTATCGGTGTGTTATTAAAATTTAATAGCATGAGTTTACCTAGAGTCATCATAACGGATTTCATTAAAGACTCTCTTTCCATTGAGCGGAGCGTGCTGGACGACTGTGCGGAAGTTATTGCACTCAATGCGATGAGTGAAGATGAACTGGTCGGTAGGATTGAAGATGCTGACGCGGTCCTCTGTTATCATTATTTATCCTTGGGTAGAAAAATTATTGAGAGCCTTGAGAAATGCAAAGTCATCGTCAGGCCAGGCGTGGGCTATGATAATATTGATTGTTCTGCTGCGAGGGAGTGCGGGATTCCTGTCTGTAATGTTCCGGACTATGGGACTGAAGAAGTGGCGGATTCGACAATGGCTATGGTCTTGAGCTTGGCGAGAGGGACGCACTTCCTTCAGAGTCGATTGAGACGGGGCATAGGAGAGTGGAACGTTGAGGAGGCTGCACCTATTCCAAGGATCCGCGGCCGTGTCTTTGGTATTATCGGCTGTGGGCGCATCGGATCGGCAGTTGCCCTACGCGCAAAGGCATTTGGATTTGATGTCGTTTTTTATGATCCTTACGTTCCGGACGGTTTGGATAAGGCGCTTGCGATACGAAGAGCGGATACTCTGGAGGAATTACTTTCACAATCCTATGTCTTGAGTCTTCATTGTCCGCTGACTGAAGAAACAAAAAATATTATTGGTTCAAATGAAATTACCCTGATGGGTCAGGGCAGTTATGTGATCAACATGGCCCGAGGGGGCACCCTTGACACGGAGGCGGTCGTCGATGCGCTCGTTTCTGGGCATCTGCGTGGCGCAGGCATTGATGTACTTGAGGTGGAACCTCCTGACCAGGAATCCTCAGTCATCAAGGCCTGGCGTGATCCAAAGCACCCGGCACATGATCGCCTCCTGATTAACCCTCACGCAGCATTTTATTGTGATGAAGGTGGCGAAGAGTTCCGCACTAAGGGGGCCAAAGAATGTCTTCGTGCTTTGAGAGGAGAGCCGTTAAGAAATGTCGTGAACTGACATCATATCTGAACTTTTTCAGGCTCACCTCCCGAGGCGAAAAAGGACTGCATGCGGCCACGCAGGTCAGCGTAGAAGGTCTCAGCCATTTCATCCAGCATAGTTGAATGTCTGGATCCGGTCTCACCTTTTTCTGAAAGCTTGAGCCTTTCAGTTTCAATACGTTCTTCGAAGGACCGTTCGAGTTCCATTAGGTTTTCCAGAAATTCTTTTGCCGCTCGGGACCGATCAACACCTTCGATCAGAGCATTTTCAAGGGGCTTGTTATTTTTCGTAGCGAGTAGAAGGCCACCATCTTCGAGCCCTTCCATGTATGTATCATAACTGTTTAGAAAAGCTTCACGCTCTTTATCAAAACGTACTTCGTCACAGTCAACGATCGTGTCATATGGGCCAGGTTTGGTGAAAATTTTCACAATGAGTGGTATTGTATCTACCAGCATAAAGAGCCCTGCAAGAATTGCATATGCCATTAATGCGAAACGCCCACCTTCTTCACCGGCACGGAACAGTCTGTGCAAGGCCAGAGTTTGTGTGAGGATGTCTCTTCGTGGTTCTGCGATGATCGCCTGTATTCGTCCACGTTCGTCCGTGGCCAGAACGGCAACTTCTGTCTGTAACCGTTTCATTTCTTCGGTCCTTGCAGTTATTTGATCATCGATACCATCACGGACAGCTTTTTGCTGATCAATAAAGAGATCTATTTGGCGTTCCTGAACTTTATTTTTCAGGGCCTTGACGCGTTCTTTTTCCATTTTTTCTGCCTTTGCCTGGACCGCTGTTGCTGAGAGAAAATTCTGAGTGATGGTATCCTCGATCGATGCGACCATGCCCCGGAGCTGTCCAAGTTCAGTAGTTAAGGACTTGAGTTGACTGCTCATGCGCTTGGTTTCCGCTCGGCGCCATTCGAGCTGATCGTCGCGGATGCTTCTTGCGCGTGGGCCGACACCGACGATGCCGCTCCGTTGTCCGTTAACTTCTCTTTCGAACTCACGTTGCCAGAAATCCAGTTCTCCTTGGAGTTTTTGGTAAGTGACCTGGAGCGTATCGGTTTCTTTGGCTGCTGCAGCGATCC
>JABSSR010000280.1 GCA_013213965.1 Verrucomicrobiales bacterium
AGACTAAAGACGAGAGAGTTTCAGCACGAGCTCCTGAGCCTAAGCCTGAGCCTGGACCGCCGCCTCCTGAAGAGATTGATTTAGCTGAATTTCAAAATCGATCAATGGTAGAACTCTATGAACTAGGGTCTTCACTCGGGTTACGAGTAGGAGGCATGCGTTCAAAACATGATATCGTATTTGAAATACTTTGCCATTGGGGCAAGAGGGGAACGAAAATACGGGCCCAAGGATTCCTGGAAACGGCTAAAGATGGGTATGGGTTCCTCCGCGTCCCTGCCTTCAGCTTTGCTAAACACGCTGATGATATTTACATCGGTTCGAACTTTATTAAAGAATATGATTTAAGGGTAGGTAATTTAGTTACAGTCATTGCAAGAGCTCCTAAGGACAGAGAGAGGTTCTTATCGACTAATGAAGTTATCGGAGTTGAGGGTGTGTCAGTTGAGGATTGGGAGTCTCCACCCTTATTTGAAAATCTGACTGCGATTTCACCACGGGAGAGAATAATACTGGAGCCTTCTGACGGACTATCAGTTAGTCCCAGAGTAGTGGATCTTATAGCACCTCTTGGTAAGGGACAAAGAGGTGTCATTGTGGCTCCTCCTCGAGGAGGCAAAACTATACTACTTAAGGAAATTGCTAAGTCGATTGTAGATAATCATAAGGAGGTCGAGTTGTTAATACTACTATTAGATGAGAGACCTGAAGAGGTCACTGACTTTGAGGAAAGTGTTCCGGGTGCTCAGGTCTATAGTTCTACCTTTGACGAGAGTCCTGACCGACACGTTTCAGTTGCAGAGTTAGTAGCGGAACGAGCAAAGCGAGTCACAGAAATGGGTAAGGATGCGGTTATACTGCTGGACAGTTTGACACGTCTTGCCCGAGGCTATAATGGCCTTATTTCTACTGGCGGAAGGGGCAGGGGACGTAGAGGAAAGGGCCAAGGAAAGGGAAGAACAGGTTCAGGAGGGCTCGATACGAGGGCACTTCCTAAGGCCAGGAAGATATTTAGTATTGCCCGTAACGCGGAAGAGGGAGGCAGTCTTACGATGCTTGCAACGGCACTAGTTGATACTGGGAGCCGGGCAGATGAGGTTATTTTTGAAGAATTCAAGGGCAGTGGAAATATGGAAATACAACTCGATCGCGAGTTACTTGAGAGGAGAATCTATCCCGCGATTAATATTCCTAAGTCAGGCACACGTAAGGATGAACTACTTTATCATCCTGACGAGTTTAAGAGAATAGGAATGCTTCGTCGACAACTTGCGCAGAGGCCTGGCGGAGAAGCTATGGAGGTACTCATTGATCACATCCAAAATTCAGCATCCAATGCTGAGCTATTGCTTACAGGATTGAGATAAAGAAAGTATTATTTTAGAAATAAAAAATTCAATTGGAAGGGAATGGGTCTTCAAGGTAAAGAGTCTTCATCGGATGGTGAGTATGTCTATATAGACGATGAAGAGTCATTGAATCGGTTCATAAAGGAAATTGAAGATTCTAATTATGTTCGCTGCGCGATTGATACTGAAGCTGATAGTTTGCATTGTTATGAAGAGAAGCTTTGCCTGATTCAGTTTGCAGTTGAAGATAGATTCGCGATTATCGATCCATTGAGTATTGGTGATTTGTCGAGCATCATTAACTTCATCAATCGCACCGAAGTGTGGTTACATGGGGCGGACTTTGACATGCGTATGTTAAAACGAACTTATGGAAGTGTTCCAGAAGTGGTCTATGACACGCAGACAGCGTCACGGTTACTTGGTGTCAAAAAATTCGGATTAGTTAATTTGGTTGAGGATCACTTTGGGCTAATTCTTCCAAAAACGTCTCAGAAAGCAGACTGGGGGCAAAGGCCACTATCAGAAAAGATGCTCGAATATGCTGTAAATGATGTCAGATACTTATTGGAAATGGCCGATACTCTAGCCTCTCGCCTAAAGGAATTGGAACGATGGGATTGGTTTGTTGAGTCATGTGAATCAGCCAAAGAATCTGCATCTATAGTTAAAGAAAAGAACGAGGATTTGGTTTGGAGGATTTCAGGATGGGGTAAGCTCGAACGGGACGGGATGGCATTTTTACGGGCTCTTTGGTTTTGGCGAGACGGAGAAGCAGCAAGAAGGGACAGACCTGCCTTTAAAATCATTGGGAATAATGATCTTTTACGATTTTCAAAGGATCTTCAGGAAGGTAACGATGTGAAATTGCCTTCAAGATTTCCACATCAGCCGGTCAAGAGGTTCAAAGAGGCGATCGAATCAGTCCGAAATCTGGATTCCGCTGATTTTCCTGAAATACCAAAGAGAATCAGAGGGAAGCGTGACCATGCCGCCGAAAAAAAATTCGATAAATTAAAGAATCTTAGGGACCGTGTCAGCGAAGACCTTGGCATTGACCCTACTCTCATTGCTTCACGCTCTATTCTGGAAAGGGTCGCGGCGACTCCTCAAGAGGCCGGCGATATTTTACTCAATTGGCAAAAAAATTTGCTTATAAAAGTAATTGAAGTGATCCAATAAAGCTATTTGTCGGTAAAAGAGGACCGCATTTCGTGTCCAAGCATGTTTTTCCGTAATAAAAGTAAATTATTACTCATGGATCTCATTAGCTAGGGAAGACAAATACTGCCAAAATATATTATTTGCAATAATTGATAAATTATTACTTATTGTAAATATATATTAAATATTAAGAAAACCTAATATGGCAGTACAATCAGTGGATAATTCCAAATTTTCAAAATTACTCAAGTCTCGGAGGTATGAAATTGAATGTAACCAATGCGGTGGGAAGTTGTCTATTAATATTGGCCAAGATGAAAAGAAGCACAATTGTCCATTCTGTGAGGAGAGTAAGAACAATGATGCCTTATTGAAATCTCAATCCTATAAGTTGCATGTTGAATCTCAGGTCCTTCGGTTTCCGTATTCCTTGAAGAGAGGGGAACAGACCTGGCACGATCGTTACCTTAAGGAAAAACGTTCATGGATGAGGCGCAATAAAATGCAAAAATCTATTGGTAGGAGCTTTGATTTTGTAATGAATCGGTTAGGGAGAATTTTTGCCTTGGGATTGGCCGGTGTGGTAGGGCTTGGTGTTATTGTTTTTGCACTTGGTGGCAATTAATTCTTTCGATAAAGAGAATATCGAATCAATTAGTATTCGTATTTATTGGTATCTTAATTTTGAAAGTTGTAACGGTGCCAGGAGTGCTGCTCACGGAGATACTTCCTCCATGTGCCTCAACGGCACGCTTTACAATGGATAATCCGAGACCGGTTCCTTTTTTGTCTGCTCCATGGCTTTGATCTATTCTATAGAATCTCTTAAAAATAAATTCTAATGTATCTGACGGTATACCGACCCCGTCATCTTTAATTGTTATGGCATATTCAGTAGGCCCTCGATCCAATGATATTGTAATTTTTAGATTGGGTTCATCGTTTTCTTTGAGAGCATTTTCAATGAGATTAAAGAGGATCTGATCCCAGTAAAAAACATCACCATTGATGGATGAGGTTTCGGGAAAACTTAGTGTCGCTGTAGCTTGTTTTTGCACAAATAATGGATTCAATCGAGTGATGACTTCTTCCGTGCAGGTTCTCAAATCAAAGGGTTTTATCTGAATTGTTTCCGAATGTGATTCAAGTTTCGATATGGTAAGCATGTCCTCGATGATTCGAGCTATGCGGTTACCGTGCTTTTTCATTACATTCAGAAATTTAAGGGAATTTTCTTTATCGCTAATTTCACTATCAATTAAATTTTCCAGATAGCCGTTAATGATTGTGAGCGGAGTGCGGAGTTCGTGAGACGCATTGGCTACAAAGTCC
>JABSSR010000281.1 GCA_013213965.1 Verrucomicrobiales bacterium
ATTTTTTCAGGAAATTAGATAATTCTCTTGGGTGTAGATCTGTATTTTTTACTTCTTATCACGATTCCTTTTGTGTAATTCGTTAATTGCTCTTTGTTCGGCTTCTTGATCAAATTTAGGGTTTGGTTGCGTGGGCACGGGAGCCTTAATTTGAGTTCTCCATTTAGAAAGGGATGATCGTAAGGAAGAAGCTATTTCAGGGTGATCAGTTGCAAGATTCTTGCTCTCACTAATATCAGTGTCCAAGTTAAAGAGTTCAGTCCGTCCGTCTTCGAAATATTCTATGAGTTTCCATTTTCCTTTTCTAATTACGCCGCAGGGTCGGGCCCGGAACAGGGGGTCAGGTTGTTCATTATATCTTTTGTAGCTTTGCAAATAGGCGGGGAAATGCCAATACAAGGATCTCTCCTTAATTTCTTTTTCTTTCAATAATGGGATTAAACTGATCCCATCCAAATTATGATCTTTATTAATTTGTCCTCCTGTAATTTCACAGATCGTGGGATATAGATCTACTGCCGTGATTGGTGTTTCGCACTTGGATCCGGAGCGGACTACTTTTGGCCAGTTTACGAAAAAAGGGACGCGTATTCCTCCTTCGTAGTAAGTTCCTTTGTAACCTTTGAGCGGATGCATTGAGGTTGCTGGTCCGTATCCTCCATTATCAGAGTAAAAAATAATAACTGTTTTTTCTTTTATGCCTAGGGAATTAAGGGTGGATATAATTTTCCCAACTCCATCATCAACACTCTTAATCATTGCAGCCATGATTGTATCTTTGTGTAATTTTCCAGGGGGTTTGTTTTCAAAGTATTCCTTGTCTTTATTCTTTGCTTGGATTGGAGTGTGAACTGCAAAGTGGGTGAGATATAGAAGCCATGGAAGATCACTTTTTTTATTGATGAATTTAATAGCTTCTGACGTGAGGGTGTCTGTTAGGTATTCGTTTTTATCGATCTTGGTTAGCCCTGTAATCTTCCCATGTGGTGGGAAGTATCCTTTTGGTGGACTTCCTGATTTGCTCCCACCAATATTAAGATCAAAGCCGTGGAGTGTTGGATCGGAACTTAAATGCCATTTTCCAATGGAGGCAGTGGCATAACCAGCTTCTTTAGCAGCTTTAGCCCAGGTGGGAATCTCTGGACTTAGTGTGTTGGTTCCAGGAATGTGAATGAGTCTGCGATATGCAGATTTCCCCCTTGGACCCGTCCCTACATTATATATTTTGTGACGAGGGCTGTATTGCCCTGATAAGAGACATGCTCGAGAAGGAGCGCAATTAGCAGCGCCTGCATAAGCGTTTGAGAAAACCATTCCCCCTTTTGCTAGTTTATCTATGTTAGGAGTTTCGTAAAAGTCTGATCCAGCGTAGCTGGTGTCCCGCCAACCGAAGTCATCAAGGTAAATGAATAAAATATTGGGCTTATGCTCTTTTGCTTTTGACAGCACAGAGAATAAAAGAAGGAAAGATGCAATTAGGCGCATGTAAAAGATGGAGCCTTTAGAGCTCTTTTATCTTAATGTTGCGCCACTGAACTGTTAAAGGTCCTGCATTTTTTCCTATTCCATGCACCTGTAAGCCAATCAATCCTTCTGAATGTGTTTTATAGATGGCTTCATCGGTTAAATCTTCAATTTTATTGCCGTTAATCCAAGTTTGAATTCTGTTTCCTTTTGCAATGATTCGGTACTTGTTCCATTCACCATCCTTAAAGTGTTTGTGGGGTTTGAGCCGTTCCTTTGGAGTTAACCAACCTCTTCCCGTTGCTTCGCCATAGACATATCCTGCTTCCGCACCATTTTTTCCGCTCGCTTCAATTTCAACTTGAGGCCCATTTACTCGGCCTCCGTATTTACTGGAAGGGTCCTTTAATTGTGAGCGGATTTGAACTCCGGAATTGAGTTTATTGTCGCATTTAACTTCGAATTCGAGTTCAAAGTCAGAATAATTTTTATCAGTACAGAGGAAAGTATTGCCGCTTCCTTTGGCGGTGGTTCCAAGTATAGAGTTTTCATGAATTTTGTAGGAAGCGTAACCACTTTTTATTGACCAGCCATCTAAGTTTTTAGTATCTGGACTGAAGAGTGTAACAAAAGATTTCTTTGGTATCCCTTTTATTTTATCTTGCTCAAGATTTTTTGATATCCATTTTGCAAGGGTTGAACTGCCGTTTCCGTAACCTCCTGGAAGAGGTCTAAAGTCTCGAGTTTGAATCTTAGGTGGATCTCCCCAATGCGCCGGAAATTTCTTTTTATTAAAGGCTTCGGTTGTAGATGTTAATAGGATTAATCCAAAATATGACAGGAAGAGGAGTGTTAGGGTTTTCATTTTATTATAATAATATTAAGCTGCAAATGGTCTTTAGGTCTATCTAGAAAACATTTCAATTTTGGGGGTGGATAGACACAGAAACAAATGTAATTATCAACTTACACAAATTACCATATTATAAGTCACAAATTATTGTTTTATTAAATCGCATCATGCCGGAACCCTCGTCTGAAAATAAACCTGAAGAAGCCAATTTGTTTTCAAGTGAAGAGGCGAATTCATTAGAGGACCTGCCTGTATCAGATGTAAATTTTAAAGAAAATGAGGATGCTTTAATTATAAAAAAATCAAAAAAATCAGAGGTCGAGAACAGTCTAGATGACACTGAAGAAGTAAAGATTTACAGAGGGAAGGGATCGGATAATAAAAACGCTGATGCAACCTATGGTGAGTTAATTGAAGAGCTTGATTCAAATGGTATTAGGAAAGAGTCAAATGATACCGAGGGTCTTAATTTGGGCGTAGATATTGCTAGTTCTGTGGATCTTCCCATCGGGTTAGTTCTCGAGCCTCTGTATCAGAAAGAAAAGAGTACATTTAAAGTCAAGGCGGTAGGGTTTATTGCTGTGAGTCTTTTTGTGCTCATTATCTTTTTATTATGGGGTGGAAAAAATTCAACAGGGCACCTTCTGAAACCATTAGTTCCTATTGAAGAAGAGAACACAGCAGATACTGAATTACGTGTTAGAGATACACTTAAAAAGTTTTTTGGAGTTACCAAAAAAGAAGAACTTTACGGCGTCATAAGGAAGGGCGATAGCGTTTCAGATCGTTTGGCTGATTATTATTCAAGAAACGAATTTTCAGTTCCCAGGCTAAAGAGTATTGATTCAGTGTTAAAATTTGAAGATCCATCTAATTTTTGGATTGCAAATATCACAGTTCAAGATGACATCCGAGCAAGGTCTGTAATATTGGAAGATTCTGACAGTGGGTTCCTAGTGGATTGGGAGGAGTTTGTAAGGTACAGCTCTATGAATTGGGAGGATTTTATTGATAATAAGAATCTAGAGACAATTAATTTTCGCGTTAGAGCAACTCTTGATGTGAATTCAGGTTTTGCATTTCCAGATAGAGAAAAATGGATATGTGTTCGCATCGATGATTGGAAATCAGAGGACATTCTATTTGGATACGTTGATGCTAGTACCAAATTGTCACAGAGAATCCAGAAATTTTTATATGATGAATGGCAAAAAGATTGTATCCTTAGGCTTCAGTTTCCTAAGGATCCTAAAGGGGGAGTTAATCAGGTGCATATTGTGGATTTAATTAATGAGAGTTGGGTTGAATTTGACTAATTACCTGAGTTGTGATTAATCTGTTGCTTTGGAATAAGCGAGGTTCCTTTATTTCCGTCCATAATTGTTTGAATAACTAAAATAAAATGGGAATTGAAGATTCGGCAGTAGCTAAGGGGGATCCAGTTAAGCAATTTTCACTAATGCTTGAAAATCGTATCGGTGCTATGCACTCGATGATTAAGCTGTTGAATGATTCAAAGGTTCATGTGCTTGGTTTTAGCATACAGGACTCCTTCGATGTAACTATTCTTAGATTAGTTGTTAGCGATCCAGAGCTTACCGAAACGCTATTTATTGAAAAGGGAATTCCTTACGTTGTTAATGAAATTGTGGTCATCCAATTAAGTGAAGGTGCGGCTTCCCTTGGGCCGTGCCTTGCCACTTTGTCTGTGGCAGAGACTAACATACATACCAGCTATCCTCTCAATGTTAGTAATGAAGGATGGACTCTAGTGGCTCTGAGTGTTGAGGATGCGGACTTTGCTTCGACTGCTTTGCAGAATGGAGGATTTAAGCTTTTATTTCAGAGTGATTTAAGTCGTTAGTAAGAGCTCTTATTAGTTCAATTGGTTTGATATTTTTGCTACGGCATGAGCTGTTCTTGTTGGTTTGTTTTTCTTTGCGGCTTTACGCATGGTTAACCATTTTGTTCCATTTCCCTTTAGTATATTTCCAATTTCTATTTGTAGTTTTTGTGGATCTGTAGCAATTAGTCCGGCTCCAAAATTAGCAATTAACTCTGCGTTTCCTTCTTCTTGTCCTGGAATCATTGAGTCGATAATCATTGGGCAAGATGAGGCAAGAGCTTCCTGAACTGAGGCTCCCCCAGCTTTACCAATGACCAAATGATGTTTGCTTAGCAGTTCGGGCATGTTATTGGTCCATTCAATTATTTTGGTTCTATTGTCTTTTTCAGTATTGGCTGTACTTCTCAATCTTTTCGCATGTCTTCCTAAGACGATAGTTAATGATATGTTGCAGTTTGAATTGTCTTTTATTTGATGAATTGCCCTGAGTGTATCTTTGAAGTGTTGGGTTTTTGTACTTGGGGTGTAAAGTATCTTGAAAGGGTTGGGGAGTTTTGTTTCCATTCGGTTTGGAAGGTGGTCTTCAAATGATGGAGATACCGGGAAGCCAGTGATGTGAATTTTTTTTTGGGATATTCCGTTTGCAAGAAAGAAATCTGCCGAGACTTGATCCAAAACTAGAAAGTGCCCTGAAGTTTTATTAAGCCATGCTCTGTTAATTGATTTAGAGTCGGTAACCATGGTGATAAGCTTGAAAGGGAGCTTGTTTGCTCCAAAGAGTCTTTCTATTAAGTTTCCGTACAAAGGATAAGTGCTTATGACTACATTAGGTTTAGTCTTTTGTAGATAAGCAGCTGTGCCGCGAGTGAGGGTAGGCATCAAATCAATAGATCCATCTCCGAATGAAATATTATCTGCTATATGGTATAACTTTTTCCATATATTTGGCCATCGAGTAGTAACAATCCGATAGCCTTTGGTAAGGCATTGCATTGTCGATGGGTGAATCTTGTGAATTAGATCTAAGGCTCCGCTATTTGGGATGTTTATATTATCAAGCGCAGTAGCGATGTTTTGCGCTGCCGTATTGTGTCCATCTCCAAAGGATGCGGTTAATATTGAGATAAAATTATTTTTCCTAAAGGAATGGCTCCTTTTAATTTCATTGTCTTTAAGTTTGTTCCGTAGATTCTGAGACAAGGTATCTATTTTACGTGTTAAAGATTAGAGCAGACTGATAATTCTCGGTGGATTTTAGTCAAGATAGAATGCTATGATATTCTCTATGAATGTCGACGGTAAAGCTTATCGAACAGTTTGGAGTGATAATGAAACTACAAGTTTTTCTGTAAAAATAATTGATCAGAAAAAATTGCCATTTGCCTTTGAAGTTAAGGAGCTTCTGTCTGTTTCTGATGTCGTTAGATCAATCACTGACATGCACGTAAGGGGCGCTGGCTGCATTGGCGTCACGGCAGCCTACGGAATGTGGTTAGCTGCTCATGAGAGTCATGGAGATCCAATGCTATTACGATCTTTTGCAGATTCATTAATGTCCTCTAGGCCGACCGCAAATAATCTAGCTTGGGCCGTTGAGAGACAATTAAGTGAGCTCATTAATGCTGACCCAATAGATTGGACCGAGATTGCCCTTAATGAAGCAAAGTTAATTGCGGACGAAGACGCTAATTGGTGTCGTAGAATTGGGGAAAATGGTAAGGAACTGCTTTTTGATCTGGCTAAGAATAAGCCAGATGATCAAACGGTTAATATACTTACGCATTGTAATGCTGGATGGCTTGCATTTTCAGATTGGGGTTCAGCTACTGCTCCTATTTATGCGGCGCATAGGGAGGACATACCAATTCATGTTTGGGTTGATGAAACGCGTCCACTGAATCAAGGGTCTCGTCTTACTGCATGGGAGCTAGAAAAGGAAGGAGTGCCTCATACAGTGATTGCAGATAATGTGGGTGGACATCTAATGAATACAGGAAAAGTCGATATCGTTATAACTGGTACTGACAGAACGACTCGATACGGAGATGTGGTTAATAAGATTGGAACTTATCTGAAGGCTCTAGCGGCTCATGATAATGGGATTCCCTTTTATGTTGCCTTGCCTTCTTCTACTTTTGATTGGAAGGCCTCAGAAGGAGGACTTGGAATTCCAATAGAGGAGCGGAGCCAGGACGAGGTAAGGAAAATGGAAGGTTTGTCTTCTTCGGGGGAATTGATGAGCGTTGAGCTGACGATACCTTCTGTTTCATATGCTAATTATGCATTTGATGTTACGCCTTCTAGGCTTGTTACGGGTCTAATTACGGAGCGAGGTGTGTGTGATGCTTCAGAAAAAGGGGTAATGGAATTATTTTCTGACAAAAAGCAACTTTGCAAGAGTTGATAGAAATTGTTTTCTATCGTGGTTCGACAAGCAGGCAACGACAAGCTATATGAATGATAATGGCATTAGGCAGATTTATTAGTTTTGAGGGTTCTGAAGGATGTGGTAAATCCACTCAAATAGAACGTCTTTGTAAGCGCCTTCAAGGCATTGGACATGAGGTGTTACTTACAAGAGAACCCGGAGGCACTGCGCTGGGGGAATGTATCAGGGACCTATTGCAACATGCGCCTGAAGGAGAGAACATGACACCTGAAGCAGAGCTGCTTTTATTCGCGGCTAGTCGTGCAGAACTTGTGAGGCGGGTGATTAAACCGGAAATAAGTTCAGGCACTTTTGTTCTGGCCGATAGGTTCCATGACTCTACGACAATTTATCAAGGCGTTGCGCGTGAATTAGGAGATAAAATTGTTTCGATGATGAATAATTTTGCGGTTGAAAATTGCCTACCAGACTGTACGTTTTTATTGGATATAAGTGTCACCGAAGGGCGTGAGCGGATTCGTGCTAGATCTGAGGGGAAAGAGGACCGAATGGAAAGAGAACCTGATTCTTTTTTTGAAAAGGTGCGCGAAGGCTATCTTGAACTTGCAAACAGCAATCCTGAAAGGTTTGTTTTACTTAACGCATCTAAATCTGCTGATGAATTGGAATTAGAAATATGGGACAACCTAAATAAAAAGTATGGCGTTGGATCTTGATAGCGCTTTTAAATATTTAAACAAATCGTTTTCTTCGGGACGACTCTCGCATGCTTACCTTATTACGGGGCCTGCCGGCAGTGGAAAAAATGAGTTAGCATTGCGTTTAATTTCGTTGGTCAACAAATTTCCCCAAGGGGGGTCCTTGGTTGCTGTAATTTCTGAAAATGTTCGGCTAGTGCAGCCGGAGTCAAAGTCACGGAGGATTAAAGTTGAACAGATACGTGAGTTGGAGGAAATGTTTCATCAGAAAGCGAATAAGGGGTCATATAAGATAGGAATTATTGAAGATGCGGAGAGGCTAGGCGAGCAGGCTGAGAATGCATTTTTGAAGACACTGGAAGAGCCCCCTTTGAATTGCTTGATGCTATTGATAACGGCGTTTCCTGAGCAGTTACTTGATACTATTCTTTCCCGCTGTATCGAGGTTCCTCTGATGCGATCTGGTTCAAGTATAGCTGCTAATGAATATGGTGACCGACTTAGAGATCTTCTTCAAGGGATCCGTCCGGACGGAGGAGTTTCAGATGCGCTTAAAATTGCTAGAGCTTTTTCTGATATACTAAAGGACGCTAAGGAGAAGTCTGAGAAAGAGGAAGACAATGAGAGGAAGCTGGAGTCTAAATCATTTGCAAAGACAACTGATGGGCGTTGGTTAAAGGATCGTGAGGATTATCATAAGGCCATTGCTCAATCGCGTTATCTAGGGATCCGTTCCGATTTACTTGAAGTGTTAATTTCATGGTTTGGTGATGCTCTTCGACATAAAAAAGGATACACAAGATTGGATTTTTCACAGCAATCTGAATTTACATTAGACTTATCCAAGGGATTTTCGGCGGATGAATTAATGAAAAGAATTAAATCGTTGGAAAGATTAAGAGATGATCTTGGAACGAACGTTCAAGAGTCCCTTGCGATCGAAGTGAGTTTTCTTGAGGCATTTGCGAATAATCAAACTGGTTAACGTATAAGAATTATCTAATCGGGTGTATTTAATTTGTGATGCGAATATTAATTGCTCCAGATAAATTCAAGGGAAGCATGAGTGGTTCTGAAGTTGGGGAGGTAATTGGAGATGTTTTAGAGAATCATGAATGTCGAATCTTTCCTGTAGCCGATGGGGGGGAGGGGACAGCTGAAATAATTGGGAATGCCCTTGGGGGGGAGTGGGTTAAGTCTCAGGTCAAGGACCCATTAGGTGATTTGGTTGATGCTGGTTTTTTTCTTGCATGCGATGACTTTGGTGGCGGAGGTACTGCTATCATTGAAATGAATTCAGCTTCGGGGCTTTCCCTGATTCAGGATAAGAAGCTAGATCCTTGGGGAGCTTCCACTTATGGTACAGGAGAGTTGATTATTGAGGCTAGAAACTTTGGTGTTGATAGGATTATTTTGGGTATTGGAGGAAGTGCAACAAATGATGGTGGGGCAGGAATGGCGCAGGCTCTGGGAGTTCGTTTTTTCAATGCTGAAGGGCTAGAGATTAGTGAAGTTCCTGAGCGGTTAATGGAAGTGGATCAAATTTTTCCCGAAATCAGATTGGATCTTCCTGAAATCATTGTTGCCTGTGATGTCAGAAATCCATTATTAGGGAAGGATGGAGCCACTCGAGTCTATGGCGAGCAGAAGGGGATAACTCAAAAAGATATGCAAAGGCAGGAAAGCAGGCTGTTGAGATTTGCAGATCTTGTGGAGTCTGAGATGGGAAATACCTTTAGAGATGAGCCAGGGGCTGGGGCCGCAGGTGGGTTAGGTTTTGGACTCATGTCTTTTTGTGAAGCGGAATTGCGGTCAGGCTTCGATTTGGTAGCAGAGAGTATAGATTTAGAGGGAATTATGGCTTCTTATGATTTAATTATAACAGGGGAAGGGTGCATGGATTCTCAGTCATTGATGGGTAAAGCACCTTACGGGGTTGCAAAAATGGCTAGAAGGCTAGGCAAGCCTGTAGTGGCTATATGCGGCTCCGTTAATGGAGCGGAAGCACTTAAAAATGATTTTGATATTGTCCTTTCATTGATTGATGAAAAAACAGATTTGCAACAGTCTATGTCTAATCCCCGGGAGGTTTTAAAAAACAAGGTTGATTCTTGCCGTCAAATGATTGAGCAATTGATATCGTGAAAAAATCTATCGTTCTTTTATTTGCAGGTCAAGGGGCCCAAGAAGTAGGTATGGGTTACTCTTTATCTGAGGTTTATCCTCAGGTTAAAGAAATAATAGCAATGGCAGATGAGGAACTGGGCGCTGAACTTTCCAAGGTAATGTTCAATGGCCCAAACGATAAGTTGACTCAAACCTCATGGTGTCAGCCCGCTTTGTATGTGCATGGTTTAGCATGTTGGGAAATGCTCAAAAAAAATTGCCCTTCATTGAATCCTGTGGCTGCAGCTGGATTGTCCTTGGGTGAATTCACAGCATATTCAGCAGCAGGATCATTTAGTTTTCTAGATGGATTAAAACTTGTGGCGAAGAGGGGAAAGTTCATGGATGAGGCATGTGCTATGACAGATGGATCAATGGCAGCTATCATAGGGGGTGATGAAGAGTCTGTGCGAGAACTTGCTAAGGAATATGATGTTGATGTCGCAAATTTAAATGCTCCTGGGCAAATAGTGATTTCCGGTTCTCGAGATAATATTCTTTCTGCCGTCAATAAGGTGAAGGATTTTGGATGCAGAATGGGAAAGGTTCTAGAAGTAGCGGGAGCGTATCACTCTAGATTGATGGCAGGAGCTCAGGACAAACTGGCAAAAGAGCTTGAAAGCTTTGATATTGCTACACCAAATTTTCCTGTCATATCGAATGTTGA
The DNA here is from genome assembly GCA_013213965.1 of Verrucomicrobiales bacterium. GTDB lineage: Bacteria > Verrucomicrobiota > Verrucomicrobiia > Verrucomicrobiales > DEV007 > EC70. Next base: position 10,084 of record JABSSR010000281.1, read on the forward strand.
AGCGAAATCTATTGTAGATATCGATTCGATTCGGGCCTCACTTGAAAGGCAAGTTACTGGATCTGTTCGCTGGCATGAGTCTATGGAATTTCTTTTAGATTCGAGCCCCGAAGCAACTTTCATTGAATTTAGTCCAAAACCTGTTTTGGCAGGATTAATGAACAGGATTAGACGCGAAGTAGAAGTGCTAACGGTGAGCGACCCTGAATCTTTAGAGGAAGTGACAATAGCCTTATCTTAAGGTTAATTGAGTGAGCGCAAATCACCTTCGCGTCTTGTGATTCCCTCTTTATCGAGCTGTTCCAAGAATGGAATTACAATTCTTCGAGTAGTTCCAAGTATCTTGCGAATATCCGCAGCAGTTGATGGCCCATTGGATGTTATGAACCTTTTTACTTTTTCTACAGAATCTTCAAAATGAGAGGATAGTAGTATTGCCTTATCGTCTAATTGAATTGCTTCTCCAGTTTCCAAGAGGAATTTTAGTGCAGATGAATCATCTTCATTTTGTACTAATTCTTTGGGGTTGGGTGGCTCTAGAGGATTTAAATTAAGGGCATCACGTATTTGATTACCTGCTAATTGTAATTTGTCTGGGAGTCGTGGGCTATGATCTTTTCTTCGAATTATAGTTCCACTCCTGATGTATTTGCCGTTTTCGAGAGTCTCAACTAATATTTCAAAGAGCTTAGGGTCAGGCAGATGCTTTTTCATGAAACTTCTGAGCATATTAATATCAATGCCTGGAAGTTCTGGGTGTTTATTGTGAATAGTATCAATCCTTTTGGTGGCTACCTCTATCAAATTAAGCCACCATTTTTTTTCAAATATCCAAGCCCCTGAGTTGATCGCGTCTGTCTGTTCTAGCGCTTCATCGATATTGGCTTTTGAGAAGCAGGACTGTGTTAATATTTCAGAAGCGAGGAGATATTGATCGCGAGTTATAAGAGATTGCAAAAATGATTTTGCGCAGTTTGTTGATGAGGATCGAGTTTCAAGAAATTCTTGTTGTTTTTGAGATCTATAACTTCGACGAGGAGGAGTTGGATCGAGAATAGTTCCTCCGGCAATGGTGAATCGTTTTGACCAGTCCCTTAAGACGAACCGATCACCCGCATGTGTGTAAGCTGGTTTGTCTAATCGGATCTCTGCGATTGCCTTTTGGCCTGGCTCGAGTTCTATATTGTCAAAAAATAATAGTTTTCCTGAAATATTAGAACTGCAATGGTGAAATCTAATGCGTTGGGCATGCTTTATTTGTTCAGCTTTAGATTCTCTTTGAATTCTTTCAACTAATACATGGATGCGACGAGATGGTGATCCTATTTTCTCAATTGTGATTGTGTCGCCGCGTTTGACGCCGCTTCTGGATTTACCTTTTCTGATTTCAACGTCAGGGATATTGAGTGCTGTTCTCATGCCTGGCAAAGATTCCGAAACTTCGTTTTGGTGGTTTTGAATTGCACGGATTGTAGTTTCAGATGAATGAGGCTGTATGATGACTTTTTGGCCTTTTGTGAATCTGCCTCCGGTCATAGTTCCAGTTATTACTGTTCCTACACCTTTAGGTGAGAATACCCGGTCCACATATAATCTAGGCTTTTGAATATCAGGAGGAGGGCTAACTTTTTTAATTTCTTGAATTAAAGCTTTCCGTAATTCTTCAATACCTTCTCCAATGAGCGCGCAAACAGGAACGATGGGAGCATTTTCAAAGACGCTTCCCTTTAGTGACTCTGAAACCATTTCAGATGAAAATTCAATATCATCAACGGAATCGGACTTAGTTAGAGCGACTACGGCATTACGTACATTTAAGTACGTTAGAACATGAAGATGCTCTTCGGACTGCGGCATCCACCCATCGTCCGCAGCTATGACAAATATTGCTACATCGACTGAGCCTGCACCGGCAACCATGTTTTTGACGAAGTCTGCATGACCGGGAACATCAATGAGTCCGAGACTGTAATTCTTTTCAGGCTCCTCAGAGTCATTTAATAGAATATGAGCAAAGCCAAGGTCAATCGTCATGCCGCGAGATTGTTCTTCTGGCAATCTGTCGGGATTGGTTCCGCTCAAAGCTTCTATTAGAGTACTTTTGCCATGATCTATGTGCCCTGCAGTCGCAACGATGTAATTAGTGGGAATGCTCATTTTATCTGGACTTATCGAATTAATTCGAGGCTCATTGTGCAGATTGGGCAAGATGCATGTGTTGATCCATCTAGTTTTCTGTTAGTTAAATTCTTGGGCGGTTCTGCTGTTTCCTGAGTCCACCAGTATGGTTTTTTAAAATGTTTGGTATATTTTTTAGGATGCCCAAGGATGCCGTTGCTGAGTAGGATTATATGTAATGATTCGTGTCGTATCAGCCACTCCGGAATGCTTCCATCTGCCTGGGCAAAGTATACGGCAGCTTCATTATCTGATCCCTTCCAGGAAGTGAGACCTCCTTGAAATTTATCACGAATCTTAGCTACAGGCATGCCTCTCCAATCTTCATACTTTGCTGAGATTGGATCATGTACTTTAATGACATCACCTTTGAACCTTTTGCCTGTTTTAGTTTCCAGATCTCGGATCTGTCCCTTGATCTGTGAAACGAGCCATTGGTTAGGCTTCTCTTTTCCCTTAGAGGCTATAAATGCAGGTTCACTGAATGGATGATGACACCCGGTGAGGGCGAATGCAATAAATAGACCTAAGACTGATGTTTTTGATGTCATTTAAAAAACAAAAATGCTGCTAACAGTAACACGTGATTTGATAGTGAAAAGCATTGGAGTTTGATATCATTATTAGTATGAATTAACAATAAAGCTCGGGCATGAAATTTTCATGATAAGTTTTGTAGTTTAAATTAATCGGAAATGCCACTTAAGTTAATTTTAAGGTATTTGTTTTTTATTATATGTCTCAGAATGCAGTAGTTAATTTTTCGCCTGATCCGGGCTCTGTTGAAATTCGTGAAATTGATTGTCCTGAACCGGCTATTGATGAGGTTATTATAAAGGTTGAAGCCGTTGGGGTTTGCGGAAGTGACATCCATCAGTGGCATTCTACTCATAGTTGGCCAGTGAATTATCCGGTCGTTCTGGGGCATGAATTTGGAGGTAAGATTACTGAAATAGGACAAAACATTAAAGGATGGAACATTGGCGACCGTGTCGTTAGTGAAACGGCAGCAGTGATTAACCCTGACAGCCCCATGTCTCGTAGAGGTTTATATAATCTGGATAGGGAAAGGAAGGGTTTTGGATATGGAGTTGATGGAGCAATGACTAATTATGTAAAGACTCCAGTGAGATGTTTGCATAGAATCCCTGAAGGTATCCTGATGGAGTGTGCGGCTCTGACGGAACCTTGTTGCGTTGCTTATAATGCTGTGATTAACAACTCAAGAATTAATCCTGGAGATAGAGCGATTGTGATCGGGCCCGGACCCATTGGGATATTATGTGCTGTTTTTGCAAAGATGAGTGGGGCTGATGTAGTGTTAATTGGTTTGGATTCGGATTCAGATAGATTGGAAGTAGCCCGTTCTGGATTTGGCCTAAAGACAATGGTTGGAGATGCTTCTGAGTGGGCGCTTTCCGTTGATGGGTTAGGCACAGATGTTATCATTGATGCGACAGGTGTAAGTGAATCATTGAGGACTGCTATTGATTTGGTCAGGCCCATGGGGATCATTAC
>JABSSR010000282.1 GCA_013213965.1 Verrucomicrobiales bacterium
ACAGCATAAATTCCAGGAACGTTAGTCTGATAAGTATCGTCCGTGACAATGTATCCGCGGTCCAGTTCAAGTTCAAAATCAGCCGGAAGTACTGGCTCAACGCCGATCGCTATGAGTGCGACCTGGGCCCCTATCGTGCTAGGTTCGGAGCCTTCCCTTACAACATCAATTTCAATACGATCACCCAAGTCCCTAGTACCAATCACTTTCGTTGAACTGAGCATTTCAATACCGATCTTATTGAAACTTTTCTCAAGCTCCTCACTCACTTCTCGATCCTCAACGGGTAAAATGTTGGGCATCATTTCAACGATAGTAACCTTAGTCCCAAATGCATTGAAGAAATATGCAAATTCAACACCGATCGCACCGGCCCCGATAATGACAATGTCCTCCGGTCGCTTCTCCATGATCATAGCTTCAGAACTTCCCACAACTGAACGACCATTGAATGGCAAATCAGGAAATGCTCTGGTCTTGCACCCTGTGGCAACAAGAATGTGTTCGGACTCGAGGACATTTTGCTGGCCAGAAGAATCGGTAACCTGAACTTTTCCAGGTTCAAGGATCTGTCCTGTGCCAAGGACATAATCGATCTTATTTTTCTTAAACAAAAATTCAATTCCACCGGCGAGCCTATCCGATACCTTGCGGCTCCTGGATATGACCTTGCCCCAATCGTAGGATAAATTATCAAAAATTAACCCAAACTCGTCAGCGTGGTTCTGCATCAAACGATAAAGCTCCGCGTTACGCAGTAACGACTTGGTAGGAATGCAGCCCCAATTGAGACAAGTTCCCCCGGCACGCTCTTTTTCGACACAAGCTACTCGTTTCCCAAGTTGAGCGGCACGAATGGCTCCGACGTAGCCGGCAGGCCCGCCCCCGATAACAATAAGGTCATAATTAGACATTCCTTGATTCAGTAGCTTTCAGTCAGAGCATTTCAACTCAGAATTACTTAAATTATTCTATGACTGATGCTACATTATCGATGCATGGTTATGAATTGGCAAAGCCTAACTATTAGAACTGCTCCTTTCTCATTCTGATTGTCAGGGGAGCAGATTGACAGGGCATCAGATATGAATAAACATTTAAGGGTAGCGACCCAAATCCATTGAACCATTTGAAAGACCAATTCCTCCTGGACCCTGAAGTAGCTTACCTAAATCATGGTTCTTATGGGGCCTGTCCAAGACCAGTATTTGAAGCCTATCAGAAATTTCAGCACGAACTTGAACAGGAACCTGCTACTCTCCTATACAGAGAATTTAGCCGAAGGATGCAGGAAGCAAGGACAGGACTTTCCTTATTCCTTAATTGTGAATCTGATCAAATCGCATTTGTACGTAACGTCACGTACGGACTCAATATGGTGGCCCAGTCCCTTAAAATAAATGAAGGAGACACGGTACTAGCAACCGAGCACGAATACGGAGCCGTTGATAGGATGTGGGAGACTATATGCAATGAGAGGGGAGCACATTTGGTAAGAGTCAAAATGCCACTCCCTCTAGAATCTGCGTGCTCGGCAGTGGATCTATTGAAGGCCAAGATCGACCCTTCAGTGAAATTTGTTACATTTCCTCACATTTCCCCGGAAACGTCACAGCTTTTCCCAATCCATGAACTAACTAAGATTGCCAGATCCGCCGGGGCTGTCTCCGTCATTGATGGGGCCCATGCTCCGGGTCAGGTCCCGGTGGACCTTAAGGAAATCGGAGCCGATTTCTATGTGGGCAATTGCCACAAATGGATGCTCTCACCTAAGGGGGCAGGTTTTGTTTACGCTTCCAGAGAACATGAAGATGGGATCCGTCCACCAGCGATCAGCTGGGGGAACATTTCAGAGGGAAATTCCTCACTCCTTCTTGAAAATGATTGGCAAGGAACCATAGACATCTCCTCCATTCTAGCAGTCCAGGATGCCATTGATTTTCTCAACAAGAACCGATGGTTCGAAACGGTAGTTCCTCGTTCTCGTCAACTCATATCAGAATTTAATGAAACAATTCTTGAGGTTACTGGAATGGATGATCTTTATTTGCATGCGGATTTACAACCTCCTCAGATGCGGTCTTACCTCCTGCCGGAAGGTGATCATTCCTCACTTCACACTGACCTCTTTCACCGCTTCAAGGTCGAAGTGCCAGTATTTCTAAATCCGAAGGGAAACATGTTCCGAATATCAGTTCAGGCATACAATGATGGATCTGACCTCGAAAGGCTCGTCAATGCACTGAAAGAAATGCTCTGACAATCCGGATCAAATACTCTCCAGATAGTCAATCAGTAAACGGACTCCAACGCCGGTCCCCTGCTCCCCTCCCTGATAGTCTCTCTGCGCCGAACCCCAGGCGCTGCCGGCGATGTCCAGGTGAGCCCAAGGCGTTTCTTCCACAAAGTATGATAGGAAAGCCCCGCCCGTTGAAGAGCCTGCACCCGTAGCGGGCCCGCTGATATTTTTCAGATCACCTACCATTCCTTTCATTTCTTTCTTGTGCAGATCAAGCATTGGCAGATGCCAAGCCATTTCCGAAGTTCTTTTACCAGCTTCAACAAGTGATTGAATCAGTTCGTCATCATTCCCCATGGCCCCCGTCAGTTCGTGGCCAAGAGCAACGACAACTGCCCCAGTGAGAGTGGCCAGATCTATCATTGTATCAGGCCTAATCTTTTTAGTAGCGTATGCAAGAGCATCAGCGAGAATCAATCGCCCCTCAGCGTCAGTATTCAGAACCTCAATCTTGAGACCATTATAAGCCGTTACCAAATCCCCAGGCTTGGTTGCCTTACCGTCAGGAAGGTTTTCTGAAGTAGGGATCAGTCCGTGAACCTCAACATCTGAACTGATTGAGGAGAGTACATCAAAAACGCCAAGGACTGCGGCCCCTCCAGACATATCATATTTCATCTCGTGCATCTTTCCTGAAGGCTTGAGACTAATGCCCCCAGAATCAAAGGTGAGTCCCTTACCTACGAAACAGACCTTCTTCCCGGTCTTGGCCTTTGGTCGATGAATCAAATGGATTAAATAAGCAGGCTCGGACGAACCTGCAGAGACTGAAAGCAAAGACCCCATGCCCATTTTTTTCATGGCAATTTCATCAAAAACTTTCACAGAAATAGTTACTGAGTCCTTGGCAATTTTACGAGCCTCTCTGACCAGATCACGCGGTCTCATTTTATTGGCAGGAGTGTCTTGAAGGCGCCTGGCAAGGCAATTCCCATTTCCTATTGCGATGCCACGCTTGGCCCCTCTTTTTATAATCTCACCAGTTTGAAAAGTGATCTTCTTCAGATCCCCGGTTTCTTTTTTAAAGGTATCCAGACTATAGGACCCCATCACTGCCCCTTCTGTAAGGGCCTGCCCAAAAAGACCAGCATCAAAACCATAATTTTTAGCTGCCCAGTAAGTTATAGATCCCAGTTTATTTTTCTTCGCCTCTTTCACAGCACTTGCCGCAGCACGACGAATATCTTCTGCCTCTATTTTTTTGGATTCACCCAGTCCAACAATGAGGACTTGTTTGAATGGCCCCTTGATCGAATCTGTTATTCTTTTTTGACCAGAGTCGCAGGCGAAGGACTCCGGAAAACTGGCAGGAACCTTGACTCCCTGGGGCAACTTGATCTTTTTACCATGGCAGCCAAAAACAATGAGTAGATCAGATTTGGTCAATTTAGCATTGAGAGACTTTTGCAGAAATTTCATGTAATGAGTGTTATTCTAAACTTAGTCGAAACCACAGCTCAAGGACCTTTAAAAAATCAGAGATTGTTAACTATTGCGTAAATCTAATTAAATAGAAAAAACGCATACATTTCTCCCAACCCATCATATCTGATTATCTTGTGGCCTGATCTGCTAATCAAATCCGCTCTGCTCCCTTTGACAAATTCTGGGATTTAAAACTTGAATAGGGATAGAGCTCTTATATTTAAAAATAGATAGCCTCAGAACCCTTTACCGACTCCAACAGCAACCAGATTGCCTGATGCATTTCTGGTGTAAATAATACCATTTGAGAGGACAGGAACAGTCCAGCAACGGCCTCGGTTAACTTGCTCACGGGCCAAGCTTTCAA
>JABSSR010000283.1 GCA_013213965.1 Verrucomicrobiales bacterium
AATCTAGAAAATTAATAATACCGTTAAGCTTCTCACAGAATAGAAGCAGTCCGTTCAAGCTAAAATGCTGCAAGCGCAATTGTACCGCTTTGGATAACTTCCGAGGCTCAAGCAATTATTTCATGGATTACTTTGCCGTGAACATCAGTCAATCGGAAGTCGCGACCGTCGTAACGATAAGTTAACTTTTCATGATTCAATCCTAGCTGGTGAAGAATTGTTGCATGAAGGTCATGCATATGAATTCTTCCTTCAACAGCATGGTGTCCAAAATCGTCTGTGTTACCGTAGCTGTATCCATTTTTGAAGCCGCCCCCGGCCAACCAGACAGTGAACCCATCGGAGTTGTGGTCGCGGCCAGTTCCTTTGTCCTGAGCATAGGGGGTGCGTCCGAATTCACTTCCCCACCATACTATGGTGTCTTCTAGGAGTCCTCGTTGTTTGAGGTCCTTGAGCAGCCCGGCAACAGGCTTGTCCGTTGCCTTTGCGTGTTGCATGTGTTTGGGCATGTCTGAATGCTGATCCCACGCAGGATTGTTACTGTTGTCGGTGTAATTGACTTGAATGTATCTAACGCCTGCTTCGCTCAGCTTTCTCGCTCTTAAGCAGTACTGTCCAAAGTCGTCTGTTCCTTTTTGGCCGATACCATACATTTTAAGGGTACTTGGGCTTTCTTTTGAAAGATCAAGTATGTCGGGGGCATTATTTTGCATCCGCCATGCGAGTTCGAATGATTTGATGACGGTTTCTAACTTGTCATCATTAGGTGATCTTGAGAGCTGTTCGGCATTGATTTTTTTGAGGAGTTCGAATTGTTCGCGTTGATCCTTTACACTTGAATGGCGAGACTTAATATTTTTAATGGTGGCGTCCTTGGCTGAGATGCCAGCCCGTCCCACGGGAGTTCCTTGGTGAAGGGAAGGGAGGAAAGCGTTGCTGTAATTTCTTGGGCCGCCGTTCCCCATTGAAGGTCCGATGCTGACGAAACCGGGTAAGTTGTTGTTTTCTGAGCCTAGACCGTAATTCACCCATGATCCCATGGATGGGCGTATCATGTTGATGCTACCAGTGTGCAGGAACAGGGTACTTGGCCCGTGAGCGATTCCGTCAGTGTGCATTCCTTTGAGAAGGCAGATATCGTCCACGTGTTGAGCTGTGTGAGGGAACAACTCGCTAACGTGCTGCCCTGACTGACCGTATTGTTTAAACTTCCACAGTGGCTTCATTACCCGGTGCTCGATTATTTTTCGGGTCTTGGCAAGCGTGCGCCCATCATCGAAGCGCATCATCTTTCCATCATGTTTGAAGAGGCTTTCCTTGTAATCGTAAGAGTCCACGTGACTTACTCCGCCAGCCATAAAAATAAAAATGACGCGCTTTGCTTTCGGTGGATGATGGAAATGGGGGTTGCTGAATAGTGAGGCTGCTTTTGATTGGTTCTGGGCCAGGGCTCCCAGTGCCAGCCCTCCAAAACCGCATGACAAGTTTTTTAGGGCTTGTCTTCGGCTTGAATTATTTAGTTCCATTTAATCAGTTAAGTCTAATGACTTAAATTATAGATGATTTTAACTAATTCATCAAGTATTGCTAATTAACGTGCCTGAAATCTATGCTGGAGAAGAGTCCATGGAAGATATGAGTCCATGCGGTTAATGGCTTTTCCTGAGTACGTAGAAAATTGTAAATGATTTCTATTTCACGAGAAGTGGGTTTTCTTCCAAGGCTAGTTTTATATGCGAATTCTATTTTCTCATGATCTTCTTTCAGAGTTGTAGTCATAAGTTTTTTTGCGGCTATCTTAGATTGTTCATGCACGAATGGGTTATTCATTAAGAAAAGTGCCTGTGTCGGGACGCTACTTACGTTCCTTTTGCCCGTGACAAGATTAGGGTCTGCGAAATCAAAGACCTGCATAATTTCAGGTAATGTGTTTCTTAAGACTGGATAATATATGCTTCTTCGAAGGGTGTCGAATTTGTATCCGTATTCGGTCTTTGTTCCTGGTCTGATTGAAGGGCCTCCCTTTGTGGTTTCCAGTTCTCCGCTAATAGTAAGGATTGAATCTCTAATGGCTTCTGCTTCTAATCTTCGACGGTTTTGTTTCCATAGAGATTTATTTCGGGGATCCTTGATATAATTAGCAGAGTCCGATCCGGAGCTCAGTTGATAAGTTCGTGAAAGCATGATTTTTTTAATGAGAGTTTTCACTGACCATTTTTCTTCAATGAACTCAGAGGCTAAGTGATCAAGTAATTTGGGGTTAGCCGGTGATTGACCCGTGTGGCCGAAATTGTCTGTGCTGCTCACAATTCCCTGATGAAATAGGTGTGACCATACTCTATTTACAAAGACGCGAGCAGTCAGTGGATTGTCTTTGTTGGCAATCCAATCTGCTAATTGAAGTCTTCCGCTGGAGCTCTTTTCTATCGTTGGTTTGGGCCCCCGGCTAATTACCTCGATGAATCCTCGCTGAGTCATCGCACCTTTACTGTGAACGTTGCCTCTGATTGCGATATGAATATCATTGGGGCTTTTGTGATCTTCTACGGCAATAATCTTTGCGTTCTGAGGGTTTTTTTTCTGTAATCCTTTTAATTCATCTTCTAGTTTTTTGATGGTTTCTTTTAACTTAGTTTGGTCTTCAGCCCATTGCGGTTTTACGGTGGGCGGCTCATTCGCATTTAAGAACTGGATCGCATCTGCGATGACAACGGCAGAAGTGTTTTTATTTGATATTATAACTGCTTCATGAGTGCCTTCGTTGAATTGGTATGACCCCAAAGAAATGAATGCGCCGTCAATGGGTGGATCTTTGGTTTGGTTGATGAATACAGTGGCTTCACCTTCTGCATGTTTTACGAATATTGGAGTTTTCTTTTCCCTATTAGTGCCGGGTGTGTAAGAAGCTCGGACTTCATATTTTCCGCTTTCCTTTATATTGACTTTGTAAGTGACGGACTTGGATCCTTTGTCTTTTTTGTCATCATGGATGTAGTTGGAGCTTACGTAGCCATTGTTGGAAGTTGATTTCACCCAGTTGCCTTTTTTGATAGCGTCTGCATTGTCTATGACAATTCCGGCGAGGCTCTTTATGTTTACGCTCTTTGGAGTTGTTCCCTCCAGTTGTGGTTTGAGTTCATTTATAGTTTTCTTTTTGCTTTCTATTGATTGTCTTAATTTATCGGCGAGTTCTTTTTCTTTTGCAGATAACGGTAGAGATCTCTTATTCCATGTTGATACATTGCTATGGATGACCGATTTTGTACTCTTTAGGATGCCGGCCA
>JABSSR010000284.1 GCA_013213965.1 Verrucomicrobiales bacterium
AATTCGATTCTATATTACATATATTGTAAGAAGTTATGGATATTACTTAAAATAGTAGTGTAATTAAGCGTTATACTGGAAATAAGCCAAAAACTCAGTATTGCCTGCCGCGCCTTTAATTGGCGAATCAATAGTACCTTTGTGATTCAGCTTTAGTTCCTCAACGGCAAATGTTTCAATTTTTATCTTCGCTTCTTCATGCAAAGCCGAATCCTTAACGATGCCGCCCTTGCCTATCTGTTCCCGCTTAAGTTCGAACTGAGGCTTAATTAGACATATTATATCAGTTGAGCCTTCAAGGATATTACATGCTGGAACTAGTATCTTTTCCAATGAAATGAAAGATACGTCTATAACTACAATATCAATTGGATCATTGATATCGTTTTTATTAATGTTGCGACAATTGAAGTTTTCTCGGCTAATGACCCTCTCATCGCTCCTCAATTTCCAGGCCAATTGATTGGTCCCTACGTCAAAAGCGTAGACTTTATCAGCGCCGAATTGTAAAAGACAATCAGTAAATCCTCCAGTGGATGAGCCTAAATCCAGTGCCTTTTTCCCTCTTATCTGTATGTCGAAATGATTAATAGCGGCCTCGAGCTTTAAACCTCCTCTACTCACGTACTTTGGGCGCTCTTTAATCTTCAGTTCGTCATCATCAGATACTTTAGATGAGGCTTTATCGTTCATATGGCCATTCACTGATACTTCTCCGGCTAGGATCAGTTTTTTAGCCTCTTCTCTCGAATTAACTAGCCCTTTAGCTAGTAATTGCTGGTCTAATCTGGATTTTGCCATATTTACGTAAATAACGTTAATATATGGTAGAAATAATTAAAATTAAGGGAATTTCCGATAAAAACATCTTTATAAATTTAATGCCTGATTCAATAAATCCAATACAATTCGAATTGATATCAATGAATGACCGCACGATAGGTCGCTAATGCAAAATTCTGACTACAAAACTGATGATCTGAGAATAGATCAAATAAGACAATTGATTGCCCCTGCATTGTTGATGTCTGAATTCACTGTCAGTGACATAGTTGGCAAGTTGGTTAGCTATACTAGGATTGCAGCTGGATCTATTCTGAACGGTACTGATGATCGTTTACTCGTCGTTGTCGGCCCGTGTTCTATTCATGACATTGATGCTGCTGTAGAGTACGCCTCAAAGCTTAAGGAGCAGATTGATAAGCATAAAGATGACTTGCTCATCATAATGAGAGTCTATTTTGAAAAGCCAAGAACGACTGTCGGTTGGAAAGGTTTAATTAATGATCCAAATCTTGATGGTTCCTTTGATATTAATAAAGGGTTAGAAATTGCCAGGAAGCTTCTTATTGATATTAACGAATTAGGGGTACCTGCAGGAACAGAATTTCTTGATACCATAAGCCCACAATACATAGCTGATTTGGTTTCTTGGGGCGCTATTGGTGCTAGGACTACGGAAAGCCAGATTCACCGAGAATTAGCATCTGGACTGTCTATGCCGATCGGATTTAAAAATGGAACAGGAGGAAATGTGCAGATTGCAGTGGATGGGATTAAAGCGGCATCAATGCCTCATAATTTCCTTTCAGTTACTAAACAAGGTGTCAGTGCCATAGTCTGCACAATTGGTAATAAGGATTGTCATATAATTCTCAGAGGATCATCAACGGGTCCAAATTATGATTCAGAAACAATAGAAAACACTTCGAATCTTCTTGAAACAAACGGCCTTCCAAGACCGTTAATGGTTGATTGTAGTCATGGAAACAGTCTCAAAGATCATAAGAACCAACCTAATGTAGCTAAGGATGTAGCAGATCAGTTGGCGGGAGGATCCTCAGACATTGCTGCCGTTATGATTGAAAGTAATCTAGAGGAAGGGAATCAGAAATTAACTGATGATTTGAGCGCATTGAAGTATGGCCAGAGCGTGACAGATGCTTGCGTCGATTGGGTAGATACTGAATCGATTCTGG
>JABSSR010000285.1 GCA_013213965.1 Verrucomicrobiales bacterium
CTTCAAGGACCTGATCGTAAACATCACTTAGGTCATCGCCTTCACTCATGCCCTCATAGTCCTGCTTCTCCGTAATGCTAGAAGGATCGACCGGTAACAGTGTCTTCACCCAGGGCTTTTGACTGATCGTATTAATGAAATTCGTAAAGGCAACTTTGACCCTGTCCACTTCTCCTGATTCAAATTTTCGAATAACAAAGTTCGTCACGGCTTTGACCTCCTTAAAAATGACTGGATCACTGACTGTGAAATCAGCCAAGAGGTCCTTCTTCGAACGGGCCAAGGTTCCCTTCCCCTTATTACCGATAGTGACAAAAGAGGTGGTCTCTGTTTCTTCTTCCATCACGAGCCTCATGAGGTTCGTATTTAATCCCCCGCAAAGACCCTTGTCGGTAGAAATCACTATGAATAGTTCACGGTTAATCTCGCGAACATTCATCAAGGGACTAGCGTCGAGTTCTCCCTCATCCTGCGCAAGATGCATCAACATCTTGTTCAATTCCTCAGCATAACGCCTACCGGACAGGGCCTGATCCTGTGCCTTCTTCATCTTGGAAGAAGCCACCAACTCCATCGCCTTGGTGATTTGGGCAGTGCTTTTTACCGACTTGATTCGTCGGCGGATGTCACGAGTATTAGCCACAATTTAAAGGTTCAATTAATTCTATGCGTCGTATGTTGTCTTAAAATCTTCGAGGGCTGACTTGAGCTCATCAACAATTTCATCTGATAGGACCTGCTCCTCACGGATCTTAGCCATCACGGATTCTTTACGGGTAGTTAGGTATTCCTCCATCTTCGTCTGAAAATCTTTGACCTTATCCACTGGGATATCATCAATGTAGCCATTTTGCATGGCGAAGAGTGTTGCGACCTGCACTTCCAAGGATTGAGGTGCGGAGAGCTTCTGCTTGAAGAGCTCCACGATCCTGTTACCACGATCCAGTAATGCTTTGGTCTGTTCATCAAGATCGGAACCGAACTGCGCAAATGCCTGTTTTTCCCGGAACTGAGCCAAATCTAGCTTGGTAGTTCCTGAAACTTTTTTCATGGCCTTTGTCTGTGCTGCAGAACCGACCCTGGACACTGAAAGACCAACAGAAATGGCTGGCCGTATTCCCTGAAGGAAGAGGTCCGTCTCGAGAAAAATCTGGCCATCCGTAATGGAAATAACGTTCGTCGGTATATAGGCAGAAACGTCACCGGCCTGAGTCTCAATGATCGGCAATGCTGTCAGTGACCCATCACCGTTCTTCTCATTGAGTCGAGCAGAGCGTTCAAGTAAACGGCTATGCAAATAAAATACATCCCCAGGATAAGCCTCACGTCCGGACGGACGACGCAAGACAAGAGAAACTTGTCGGTATGCCACAGCGTGCTTGGAAAGATCATCAAAAACAATGAGAGCATCCATACCATTGTCCATGAACCACTCACCCATGGAGGCTCCCGCATATGCGGAAAGGAACTGGTTCGTTGCGGAATCAGATGCAGAAGCTACAACGATCGTTGTATACTCGAGGGCTCCTGCCGCTTCTAGTGTGGAAATGATACGAGCAACACTGGACCGTTTTTGACCGATGGCCACATAGATTGAGTAGACTGGACGAAAGTCCTTTGTGTTGTTTTCTTCGGCGGCCCTGTTCTGCTTTGCCTGAGAAATGATCGTATCGATCGCAATGGTTGTCTTGCCTGTCTGACGGTCTCCAATGATAAGCTCCCTCTGACCCCTTCCGATCGGAATCATCGCATCAATAGCTGCAATTCCTGTCTGCAGGGGCTGACTGACGGATTTCCGAGGAATGATTCCGTGGGCAATCTTCTCGACCGGGTAATTTTCCTTGGCAGTAATTTCGCCTTTACCATCTAGAGGCTGCCCCAAAGCATTAACCACACGACCCAACAGTTCCTTGCCTACTGGGACCTGTAATAGTTTTCCAGTCGTCTTCACTTCATCCCCTTCCTTAATGTCCAGACCCTCACCGAGGAGAATGCAACCGACTTCCGTCTCCTCAAGATTCAAGGCCAGGCCATAAAGACCGCCGGGAAATTCAATCATCTCATTGAGCATGACATCACTGAGCCCTTCGACTTTGGCGACCCCGTCACCTATTTGGCGCACGACTCCGACATTTGATTGAGTGACTGCCGTTTTGAGTTCGGCAATTTGTGTTTCGATTTCCTGTAGGATATTGCTCATTTGAGTTTCCTCTTGGTTTAGTTATTTTGAATTAGTTAAAGTTTATTTTTAAGTTCCGTGAGCCGAGCCTTGACGCTGCCATCCCAGACATCGCTACCGACCTTGACTCTCATTCCACCGAGCAGGTCCGGATTAACCTTGAACTCAGCAGTCAGTGCATTGCCATACTTGCGACGCAAATCTTCTATCACAGCGTTACCTGCCTGCGCTCCCAGTTCAGTCGCAGTCTCAATGACTGCCTGACGTTGTTCAACGTCAAGTCGCACGAGGCGGCCGAATTCCTGAAGAATTGCCAAGTAACCGCGGGGCTTCGCGTCCGCGATTCGCCCGGTAATGTCCTTGACCCGATCACTGTCTAGGTTTCCGTCCTTGTAACTGAAACGGAGAAGCTGTCGAGCGGTGCGGGTGGCGTCTTTGTTGACCTTCATTTAGTATTTATTTTTTAGAGAACAGGTGGTAAATAAAGTTAGAGAGCTATCTGCGAAGAGGTCTCCTTATTGATCGCTTCCTGATCTTCGTCGTTCAAAACTTTGCCCGTCACCTTGGTAGTGGTGTCAACGACTAGGCGACCAAAGTCGCGCTTAAGCTCAGCGCGCATTTGCTCTTGCTCCAATTCACCTACATCATGTGCTTTCGCAACAATAGTTGCAGCTTCTTTTGTTGCCTCATCGCGTTTCTTCTCCGCCAAAGCGTCAGCACTTTGGCGAGCTTCGCTGATCAGGAGTTCTGCCTTCGAATTCGCCTCGGCAATGATCTCACTCCTCTTTAGCTCGGTTTCTTCAAGGTCCTTGGCAATTTTCTTCAGGTTTTCCTCTCCTTCCGCAATGCGTTTTGTGCGTTCCTCGAGAAGAGACGTAATCGGCTTGAAAGCAAATTTACTGAGGATCTTGTAGACAATACCAAAGAGTATGACCTGGGCGGCGAACTTTGGAAAGTCGACGCCGAACGTCGTCAACACGTTCCCTCCTGAGGCTTCCTCGGTAGCGCTCGCTAGGAGGATTCGCATGTTGCCGATCAAGCTAGTGAGAAGATCCATTGGTTATAGTTAGTTGCGGGTTTAATTTTTGTCGGTGGAAATGCGGGCAGGGTCCTTCCTGCCCGCAAATTCTCACGTCAATTGTTTTGGATATTTATCACTCCGTTGCTGGAGCTTCCTGTGCCGGAGGGGTCTTTGCAGCGTTAACCTTGTCCAATGCAGTCGAAGTATCCAGACCAGTCAGAGCCAGGACCAAACCGTAAATCGCAATAGCCTCAGAAAGAGCCATGCCGATGAGCGAGATCGTGAGGATCTTGCCGAATGCGCCGGGGTTACGACCAACTGCCATGGCAGCTCCGAGACCCACCGCACCAACGCCTATACCGGCGCCCGCAGCAGCGACGCCAAAGCTCAGGTTTCCGTGAAGTTCTGCAAGTATGGGTATGAATTCAAATGACATGGTATGGTTCCTTTCGTTTGTAATGTATTAAGTATTGGTTATTTCGTTTCGCCGCCGCCCACTGACATGCATGGTCACAACGGCAAGATTATTATCTTAGTTAGTGCTCCTCTTCCTCATCGTGAGTGGTGGACAGTTGGATATAAACGGCACACAAAAGCGCAAAGACCATGGCCTGAAGGCCGCCCACGAGTAGTTCCAGAAAATAGGTCGGCAACGGTATGATCCAGCTTGTAATCCACGCGAGTATTGGACCTGCTCCTAAAATTTCACCAAGTCTACCCATCACGTGCAGAAGGTTTTCTCCTGCAAAAATATTTCCGAACAGTCTCAGCGAGAGCGAGACCGGGCGCAAGCCTATCGAGATGATCTCGATCACACCGACAAACAGGAAGATCGGTACGATAATCATTAGCATCTTACCCTTGAGCCCGCCTTTTGGCCCGAAAGTGTGCTTTATGAAACCCCATACCCCGATCTCCTTGACGGTCAGCCAGACCCAAATGACCATGAACAGTGCGGCTATTCCCAGAGTCA
>JABSSR010000286.1 GCA_013213965.1 Verrucomicrobiales bacterium
GAGGACAGTTTCCGCTTTGAGTGGAACTCGAAGCCTAACAGGACCTACGCGTTATATTTTTCTGAGACACTTGAGGAGTTTGACGCGGACGTTGATGACTCCATTGAGTCCGGTGGTGATACTACAGTCTATCCTCCGATAGGTGAGCCGGGATTAGAGAATCCTCTCGAGGGGGCCCGCAAACTCTTCTTCAGGATTGAGGAGAATCAGTAGAATAGATAACAATTAAAAAATTAGCGGCGTTATCACTACTTCAGGTGATAACGCCGCTTTTTTGGGTCGATAGGGTATAATTGAATCGAAAAACCACCTAATAACCACAAAAGACATCAGAATCTTTTCACTTTACGAACCAATCAATAATTTAGTCTAATAGCATTGATACAAAACGATCCTACGATATGAAGCTACTAAAATTTGCATTCCTTTTTCTCACACTCATTGCCAACTCATACTTGTGTAATGCCTTCGAAGTAATCGAAGGAGAAATCACAGAAATTACAGGTCCGGACGACATGGACCTTAATCCACAAAATGCAATCATTGCCGTGGATTCGTACGGCAATGGAGATAGCATAGTTAACGATGTCGAGTTCTACACAGACCGGGACGGACTAGGGGCTCAAACGGCCGGAGAAGGAATGGTCGAAAAGGACGGGGTCAGCATCACTACCACTTCAACCCATTTTATTGATAACTGGTCGAACGGAGCTAATGGCCCCGCTTTTACCGGTGGGGACGCTGACTCAGCAGCTAACTTAAGTGAAATCATGAGGGACATTCGATGGTCCGCCGCACCCAGCCCGGTCAGCATTGACATCGCTGGACTCGATTCAGGAACCATCTACAATGTGAAATTGCTCTTTAATGAAGGAGCGGACCGTAACCGTGGATGGGACATTGCCGTGAACGATGAGCTGGTAGTTGATAATATCACTTCAGAGGGAGGAGACGGATTCTGGACACCCGAAAATTCATTCGTTTATTCTGGAGATTTTACAGCAACAAATGACGGGACCATTGGTATCAGCATGCAGAATCATATTGGAGGAGCCGCGCAAGTGGCCGCTGATGGAAACCCTATCCTTCAGGGAATCGTCCTCAGTACGACTGCCCCACCAGAGGATGATGATGAGGACGGATTACCCGACGCTTGGGAAGAGGCGCTCGTGGACAATCTTGAGGATCTGGACGGTAACGCTTCCGGACCAGGGCCCGGTCCGGGGACCGGAGACTTTGACGGGGACGGCTTAACGGACCTCGATGAGTATGAGGAAACCAGAACCGACCCAACCAAGAAAGACACGGATGAGGATGGTCTCAGTGATGGTGTTGAAACAAATACCGGAACCTATATAAGTGCCACTAATACCGGAACCGATCCTAAGAAAGCGGACACGGACGGGGACGGCCTCTTGGATGGTGTCGAAACAAATACCGGCAAAGTCGTTAATAATGATGACACAGGAACCGATCCCAACGTGATCGACACGGACGGGGACGGTCACAAGGACGGGCGTGAAATTGATAAGGAAACGGACCCAAGTGATCCTCTTGATTTTCCTGCATTCCTTGGAGAACTGGCCTACAGAATCGAACAGGGCACGGTAGGAAATCAAGATTTTACAGGAGCTCTGGGAATGGACTTCATCATTGATGAACCAATCAGGGTGCTGGAATTGGGGGCATTCGACAGCGGAGCTGACGGACTCAAGAGGCCCATCACCGTGACCATGTGGGCACGCAATGATCAAGGCTCACCCGATTTTGCAGATGACTCAGGTGATGAAATACTCGGGGAAGTTCAGTTCATAGAGGAAAATGATGGAGAACTTCGTGACGCACACCGGATGATTGAGCTCGATGACGATGTGATCCTTGAGCCTGGGTCTTACAGCATCGTTGCCAGCGGATACGGTCCCGGTGAACCGAACGGAAATGTGGGCACTCCAGGCATGAGTGTCAGTAATAATCAGATAATCACTTTCGTCGGTGGTAGCCGGTTCGGTAATGACACCATAGCTTGGCCGACAGCAATTGATGGAGGACCCGTTAACCGTTACGCGGCAGGAACGTTCTCTTTTGAAATTATCAGTGATGATGAGGACAATGATGGGATCCCTGATTTCTGGGAGGAGAAGTACGGACTGGACCCGGAACTGGCCGCAGACGCTGAAGAGGATCTGGACAATGACGGGCTGACCAATTTGGAAGAATATGAATTAAGGACCAAGCCAGACAACAAAGACACGGACGGGGACGGACTAGAGGATGGAGAAGAAAAAATTGCCGGCCTGAACCCCACCAGTCAGGACACTGACAATGATGGATTAACTGATAGTCAGGAAATTGCAAAGGGAACCAATCCAACTAAATCCGACACTGACAACGATGGGATACCTGACGGCCTGGACCTTGATCCACTGGACCCGACCGTGACCATTGATTCGGGAACTAAAGTGATGGTCGGAAAAGTAACGACCTTCACAGGACCTGATGATCTGAACTTTGAACCTTCAACGGTAGTGATAGCCGTTGACGTTTTTGGTAATGCTGACTCAACGATCAATGGAGTACAATTCTTCTCGGACCGGTCAGGACTAGGTGATAACGTCACTGATGAAGGAGTCGTTGAAAAGGATGGCGTCATTGTCAGAACGACCTCAACTCACCAGATCGATAACTGGTCTAACGGAGGCATTGGCCCCGCTTTAGTCGGGGGAGATGGTAATTCGGCAGCTAACCTAAGTGAAGTCATGCGTGACATCCGTTGGTCCGCCGCACCGAGCCCCCTGGACATCGAAATGGAGGGACTCATTGCCGGAGGATTATATGAAATTCAGCTCCTCTTCAATGAAGGAGCGGACCGGAACCGAGGCTGGGACATCACTGTCAATGATGAGCTGGTCGTCGATAATATCACTTCTGAAGGCTTACAAGATGTCCATTCATGGACCAATTCATTATGTGCCGCATACATTGCCAACTTCACGGCTACCGAAAATGGAACATTGAGCGTTACGATGCGAAATGATATCGGCGGGTTGGCTCAGGTCGCCGCTGACGGCAATCCGATCCTGCAGGGGATCGTTGTTCATCTGGCAGTTCCACCTGCCCCCTTTGAGATTACTGACATTTCTGTCTCTGATGGAATACCAACGATCACATTTAATTCGATCCCGGGAAGGGTTTATGCCGTTGATTCTTTTGAATACAATGAAGATGATCAGACCTATTTCTGGATAGAACTGGACGACGGGCTTGAATCGAACGGAACTGAAACTTCCTACACTGACGAATTCGTGAATCGCGATCTCAAGGTGAACCTGTACAGGTTCAGGGAAATAGAATAATTCGAAATCTATTAATCTTTGGGAAGGTCCTTTAAGGACTGAGATCCGTCAGCACCTATTTCATGCCAACCCACGCCCAGAAGATCAATAATTTCCGGTGATGATCCAGGGACAGAAGTAACAGAAAATAGGGTTTTTTCTTTACCTGAGGCCTACTAATCTGGCTTAATTGGTATCAACCTTAACTTCCACAATAATGAAAACTCTTCATCTGCTCTTTATTTTACTGATAACCTTCACCGGTACCCATATTTGTAATGCCTTCGAAATCATCGAGGGAGAGATAAAAGAAATTACCGGACCCGACGATCTTAATCTAGATCCTGCAAATGCCATCATCGCGGTGGACGTTTTCGGAAACGCCGACTCCACAATTAATGGTGTCGAATTCTATACGGACCGGGCCGGTCTAGGCGAACAAACGGTCGGAGAAGGAATGGTCGAAAAGGACGGGGTCAGCGTAACGTCCGCATCCACTCATTCGATCGACAACTGGTCAAATGGTGGAGGAGGCCCATCATTCACCGGCGATGATGCGGATTCAGTCTCTAATCTCAGTGAAGTCATGCGTGACATTCGCTGGTCAGCTGCTCCCAGTCCCCTGACCATTGATATCGCCGGACTCAATGCCGGCAGCATCTATAACGTGCAATTACTTTTCAATGAAGGAGCGGACCGGAACCGAGGCTGGGACATTACCGTGAACGATGAATTAGTGGTCGATAATATCACGTCCGAAGGCGGTGACGGTTTTTGGACGCCCGAAAATTCATTTGTGTATTCTGGTGATTTCAGCGCCACAAATGACGGGACCATTGCTATTATCATGCAGAATCAACTTGGAGGTGAGCCCCCAGTGAACGCTGATAATAACCCCATACTTCAGGGCATCGTCATCAACTCAACGACTCCCGCAACTATCATTTCTTTCGTTGGCCCCCTCACTGATGATGAGAGTACCGGCATTAGTACTGACAATACCTATACACATACGATAAGTGGTGGTGGCGCCGAAACTGTTAATGGCGTGGAATTTGAATTACTTAACAATGGCACGACCCCGGAAAACTTTTACTGGGATGTGTCTTCGATCAAAAATCAACTCGATGACAATAATGGTGGTTGGGACGTCGGGGCCAGTGGAGTCACAGGGCCAGGACTTCAGGCACTGCTAGGCTCATTCACTTTCAATAATGATGGCGCAGTAGGCTCTAATCAAAGCTTCACTCTGAACGGGCTCGCAGAAGGTCAATACTATGAGCTTCGCCTTTATGCACGCAAATGGGATAACAGTACTCAACGTCAGCAGACCATTAAATTTATTTCGGGCGAGATCACGGATACCGTCACCTTCAGTGAGGACCACCCTGAAACCGAGCCCGTCAACATGGAATCACGGGACCAGGCCTATTATATCAGTTACAGATACACCGCAGGTGATGATGAGGATCTCATCGTCGAGTTCACCGTGACAGATGATGAGGTCCAGGGAGCTCCTGGAAGCTTTCATATGTATGGCCTCACTAATCAAATTGCAGCCCCTCCAAGCGATCTGGATCAGGACGGACTTCCTGATTCCTGGGAAGAGAGGATCGCAGGTAACCTTGATGATTTGAATGGTAATGGAGCAGGTCCTGGCCCTGGTTCAGGGACCGGAGACTTTGACGGGGACGGTTTAACGGACATGGATGAGTACGAGGAGACTACAACTGATCCGACCAAGGCGGACACAGATGAGGACGGCTTAAGTGATGGAGTCGAAACTAATACCGGAACTTATGTGAGTGCGACTAATACCGGGACCGATCCCAAGGAAGCGGACACGGACAGTGATGGATTATTGGATGGAGTAGAAACCAATACCGGGACCTTAGTCGATGAGGAGGATACCGGAACCGATCCACACAATCGTGACACGGACGGGGACAATTACGGAGACGGTGGTGAAATTGCCGGTGGCACGGACCCGCATGACCCAAACAGCAAGGGAGCGCTTCTGGCTCCTTTCCTTTACGTTGACTTCGAAGAGGAGGCCGAGGACCTGAGCGGGAACGGTTATAACGGAGTAGTGGATGGATTGGTAAGTTTTGATGTAGAGGGGGCCCCTGACGGGCCAACACCAAGGACCGGGGCAAGCTTCACTGGTGGGCACATTGATTTCCCGGACATCGACATGAACTCCATGATCAATACCTTCGAGGACGGCAGTTACACCTTTGCCTGCTGGCTCAAGCCAATCGGTTCTGCCGGTGGTCAGGGCTTCATGTGGGGCCAGACCAACCAGGGCATCCACAACGGAATACGTAGCGGGGGATTACTTCACAGTGCGCACTGGGGAGCGGACTGGAACGCCAGCACTGTTTTGGTAGCAGATGAGTGGGTGCACGCAGTATGGACTTATGACGGGGCAGCGGACTCGGCTGCGATTTATTTAAATGGTCAGTTGGATGGCGGACCGACCCCTCAACGTGCGCCTAACGGAGGAGGGACGTTCCTTTTCGGTGCCCGTAACAATGGTAGTGAACAGTATGACGGGGAAGTTGATGACGTGGCGATCTGGCGGGAAGTGCTCCCTGAAGGAATGATTCAGGCGTTGGCGGACGGAGCCAGCCCGATCGGGGCCGGTGGAGCGGGAGCCACGTATTCACAAAACTTTGACGAATATGATGATGGCACCACGGACCTTGATGATGGCTCGGTCATGACCGGTGCAGCCGCATCAGTGCAGGACGGACGTCTGCAGTTGACCATTGACCAGCAGGGGCTCGGCTTCTCGAGCTTCTCGGTTCCGGAACTGCCAGGCTCAGCTCAGGGCTTCACTGTGAGCTTTGATTACGAATTGTATGACTCACCCGGCGCGAATGACCCTGCTGACGGATTCTCCTTCAACTACGGTGATGCCGCACTCGGTGACCAGGGACAAGCTGAGGAAGGAATGGCCACGCGTCCGGGCGTGACTGAGAATGTTTCCTTCGAGATTGATACCTGGAGTAACGGTGACCCTGAGCAGGGTGTGA
>JABSSR010000287.1 GCA_013213965.1 Verrucomicrobiales bacterium
CGCAGCCAGCATCATTGAGAAAATGGGAGGTGCCGCCGAAGCAGGCACTTCAGTTTTTCTGATTGCCTCATTAGCAGGTGTCCTAGTTTGCACTTTGTCAGGAGCCTTCACTGGAATTATGGTTAGTCAGTTCTCGATACCGCCATTCATTGCGACCCTCGCTATGATGCAGGTACTCAGAGGCATCGCTTTCAAGATCGCGAATAACGAGACAATCAGTGACGTTCCGGCCAATTTTCAATGGCTCGGAAACGGTCTCAGTTATGGGATCCCTAACTGCGTGATCCTGATGATTATACTCTATACACTAGCCCACATCATGATGAATAAGACGCAACTCGGGCGGTACATCTATGCGATAGGCGCTAACGCGGAAGCTTCACGGATGTCGGGAATTTCACCTAAGAAAATCAAGCTAATTGTCTATGCAATTTGCGGAGCCACAGCCGGTCTAGGCGGAATCGTTATGGCTTCCCAACTTCAAAGCGGAGCCGGGAATTACGGAGTCACTTATGAACTTATGGTTATCGCTGCAGTGGTAGTGGGAGGCACTTCATTATTTGGCGGCAAAGGGAAAGTTTTCGGAACTCTGATTGGTGCGTTCATTATCGCTGTCATCACTAATGGGATGAATCTACTTCTCCTTGGCAGTGAGACTCAGATGATCGTTCTTGGAATGGTTATCCTTGTCGCCATCATGATAGAGCGGATCAGAAGCGGTGAATGGAAAAATGCAGTCGGTGGGTAGTAAATAAATTCTATTCTATATCCCTGCCAAGCCTTCCCTCGCCGAAGAGTTCCTCAAAGAGCTCACGAGCGGCCTCTTTAGAACTTTCCCTGCGCCACTCAATTTCTTCCTTCATTGATTCAGCCTCTTCCTCTTCTCCTTCCTCGATGAGTTTATCAATCAATTCAGTATCCATTTTATTTCTGAATTCCAGATGCTCAATGAGCAATTCACCAATGATTTCCTCTCCCTCGGTCTCTGATACTTTTTCTTCTTCTATTTTCCACATCTGGAACTCCATAGCTGAAAAATTATCGGCTAAACGAGCAACCCAGTGTGCTAATTCCTTCCCCTCCTCCTCCTCGGCCTCCTTATAGTACTCTTCTTGTATTTCCTCGATCCTCTGTTCTGTCTCAATTAATATTTCAGAATATTCTTTTTCCTTTGCCTCGGAAATAATCTTAAGAATGTTAGGGGTATGCTTTTTAAGGAAATCTAAGGTCTCCTTGTCCTGGTCAGCAACATTTAATGAATTCCCGCCAACATACCTGAATTTCAGTTTTCCTGTCCTGATAAAATCAGCAATCATCTGATTGGCCTTCTGCCCCTTCTTTCCTAACCCATGACCCGCACCAACAATTTTAAGATGTGTTACGTTTGCACCTTTATAGGCATAAGAAACGATTCCAGGGCTAATTTCCTTCCCCTTGTCATCATCAATTTTCTTGCCCTCATAGCCCTTTAATCGGGCCCACGCATAAGCTGTTTCCTGAGCGGACACATGCCTTGCATTGCGCCCGCGCATCCCACCAGCATAAGGAACGACTCTATCCTCAGTACCATGAACAGTCAGTATGGAGCTTTTTGTTACAGGCTTTTTCTTAACATCATAATTTCCATTCTGATCATCAGATCTTTGCCAAAACGATCCATCATGGTATTGCCCCTCCTCCATGGAAGAAACTATTGGCACAACATTTCTTATCAAGTTCTCATCATCTATCTCAATAAGTAAGCGAAAGATATAACCAGCCCCATTAGAAAACCCAACCATTGAGACACTAGATAGATCGGCTTTTGGATAATTAATTTTGAGGGCTTTTATAATCTCTTTAAAAAAATCAGTGTCTGGAGCCTTGGTTGCTTCATCCGAAATATTCCAGCCTCTTCGATATCCTTGAGGCGATACGACAAGGTAATCACTAAAACGTTTTGCCCATCCTCTAATCATATTGCTGGCCTGACCGCCACCACCATGGAAAACAAAAAGGACAGGCGATTTGTCCTTCTTCTTTTCTGGAACACTCACAAAATATTCGCGATCAAAACCATCAGGCTCCTGATTCCATGACTGACGAATGATATGGCGTTTAAATTGTTCATCACCTTTCCTGATCGGCTTTTTCTTCTCCTTCTTAACTTCCCCGACCGTGGAAAGGAGATGTTCCTTGAGGCTCACTTTCCCGTCACCATTCTTATCGACCTTCTCAAATAATTTTCTCGGTCCTTCGGGGACCTCGCTAGGGACCAGGAAACCGTCACCATTTTTATCCCATCCTTTAAATCCCTTTTCCGATTCCGCTCTTTCATCCGCAAAACTAAAAGGAACCCACAAAAAGAGTGCACAGCAAATGGTTGTCTTTCTTAAATTCATTAGGCTTTAAAATACATTATATGAAGTGAGAAATCATTTAGTTTCTACTTTCCTCTTCATGCTGGACATTACATATCGATGTTCTAGTCCGACGCACTTC
>JABSSR010000288.1 GCA_013213965.1 Verrucomicrobiales bacterium
ACTCGGCACGGCAACACGAATTCTATCGTCTATGGCCGCAGTGTAAGCGGTCAGGACACCTCCTCCGGAATTTCCTGTCATTACGATTTTCTTTTGATCGACGAGTGGATGATCCCATGCCCAGTCAATGATTCGCTGCATATCCCATACCCTTTCTGCTGTTGGAGTACGTCCCGAGATAAGGCAGTGCATGAATTGAGCTCTGCACGGCCTATTTCCGTGCCTCCCCTTGGGGTCGGGGACGATCAGTTCATTTGCTAAGCCGCGTGTCGCTGGAGCAATCGCGATCATTCCTCTCAATGCTGCCTGCTCTGCAATGTTGCCTTCTCTTGCTATTATTTTTTCTCGGTGATCTTTGTTGAGATAAGCGCCCGAATATGAGTGAAGGCCCACGGTATCATGTCCGTGGGGACAAATGACGAGAGGAAGCTTTTGATTGGCAATGTTGTTTGACGGCACTAGGAGGTAGAATGGAACATTGATGCCTGGTTCAGTTTCGATCATGTAAAGGGTCCGTGTGAATTTTCCGCCGACTTCCTCTTTTTTGCCCATCTGGACTGAAGGTTCATGGTCCTTCAGCTCACTGGACATTTTTTTGAGTCCAATCAATTTTATGAGTGCGGACCTTGCTCGGTTCTGCCAATCCTTAAAATCTTTATCTTTGCTATATTGATATTTTTGATCACCTTTCTGGATCCGTTTCAGATAGATCGAAATGTTCTCAGGGTAAGAGACAAAGGGATTGTCCTGTGAGGGGGCAGTTATCGAGCATAACAGTAGAAATGCTATAAGAATGGTAGGGACTTTTATTACCTTTTTCATATAACAATATAATGTTCTTTCAGTTGCTGAGGGCGAGGCTTTTTATGATTGACCAGGCATTGCATTTTTCCGGATAATATAAAAAACGGGAAACTCCTGCAGTAATCTAGCTTTACACACGTCGTTAGTTGAAAAACCAATGGCAACGTGCTTCGGCGATCCGCCGCGGTGAGACAAACGTAACCTACGAACTTTGACCTTATGGACACAGCGTGGTCCATAAGATCATACTAGATGCATATCCGGAAAATTTGCTTCGCAATTTACTGGATATACATTAGTACCAGTTCTCCGGTGTAGGTTCTGCGGGGGTTTTACCGTTTCAATTAATTAAGCCTTCTCGATCATGGCTTCAAGAGCGAAGAACCCCTGCAGTTCACTCTCGCTCTTGACTAGGGTGCTTTTACTAATTGCTTTCGTGATCCCGTTTGTCTTGATGTCATGGCGGATCGCTCGAATCTTTCGTCTTAACGATCTCGGCAGCAGGACCCGTTCATTGACATGTAATCCTGTCACTTTTTGTTGAGTGTTCCGGCCCATTAGTTTCGTTTTCTCTTCGGCGAGCTGGTAATTTGATGTGAGTAATGTTTTGCGAACGCTTTCAATAATTTGATCAGGTAATTCGTTCCCGGAAAATGTCATATCGTCAGCATAACGCGTGTAACTTAGTGAATGGGTGAGGGCAAAGTCCTTTAGCTTTAGATCACATTCGTAGAACGCTAGGTTAGCTAGGTGCGGGCTCGTTGGAGCTCCTTGAGGGAGTGCCCCGTCCAGGCAGCATAACTGTGAAATCAAATTCGGATCTATTGCTAATTTTTCGTAAGTCAGTGATTTTCTTACCATGTCCTGCGTTGTGCTTGGGAAGAAGTCTTTC
>JABSSR010000289.1 GCA_013213965.1 Verrucomicrobiales bacterium
GCAGAAAGTGGGAAATTGCAAAACCCGGACTCAATGAAGCAAGCACTGGACTATATGTTCAAAAATCCTAAAATTGAGAGATTCCTGGACACTTTTCCTTCGCAATGGATGCAACTCGAAAATGCATTGGCGGCAACGCCCGATCCGGGCAAGGCAAGATTATTTAGCATAGATAAAAATAATCCGGCCAGTCTTCAAATGGTTTTAGAACCACTGCTTTTATTCGACACTGTTTTCATTGAAAATAGACCAGTCGTCGAACTCATATCACCAAATTTCAGTTATCGAAGTGACTTTCTTAAAACTTGGTACGAATCAGACCTCAAGCCTCCTAACTTTAACTCTTCCATAATTATTGAAGAGAATCGTTCAAATGATACTCAAAGAAAGCAATTGTCCGACAAGATTAATACTGCTCAAAAAGATCTTGAGGCACTTATTAATCCCATCAAGGATAGGTTACTAAAGAAGAGGCGACAACTCGCAGGAACACAGAAACCAATTGATCTGATGCCCTTCGCGGCTTGGGAATTTAATGGGGACTTCAAAGACTCGGTAGGATCCCTCGATCTGACAAACCATGGAAAGGTCAAATTCGATGGAGGAGCAGCGATCCTTCAAGGCGGTGCCTACCTCCAGAGCAAGGGCCTGCCCATGGACCTCGGAGCCAAGACCCTAGAAGTTTGGTGCAAAGTTCATAACATAGACATGAAGGGTGGAGGCCTCATGGGAATTCAGGGCCCTGGGGACTTCTTCGATACTATTGTCATTGGTGAACGAAAGAACAGACACTGGATATCAGGTAGTAACGGTTTTGCCCGTACACTCGATTTTCCTGATTCTTTTCCTGAAAAGAATGCAAACGAGCGACTTCATCTAGTGATGGTTTACAAAGAAGATGGCACAACGGCCCTATATCGTAATGGTCAACCCTATGGGAAACCATTTAATAAAGGTTCGGCTAAGTTCCCAAAAAACCAGAGCTCTGTGATTTTTGGCACGCGCCACCTACCAGCAGGTGGTAACAGACGCCTCGACGTCACACTGGCCAGGGCACGCTTCTATGACAGGGCCCTTAGTGCAGAGGAAATTGCCGCTTCAAGCAGTGGATTGAACCTATTCGTTTCTGAAAAACAGTTACTAATTGCACTAACTGATGCACAGAAAGAAAAGAGGAACTCTTTCAATAAAATTATTAGTGAATCCGAGAATGCATTGAAAAATATTCCAAAGAATTCGGATCCAAATAAAGCACGTCAGGAAATTCAGCGGCGTTACGATGATGAGATTCGTAAGAAATTATATTCTCAATCATTTCAAAGAGTCGCCGCTTCAGATCCACGCTATGGTGGAATCATTACTAACGCTGCAATGTTAAGCATGACTTCAGGACCCAAAAGAACGCACCCCGTCGCACGTGGAGCCTGGGTACTTGGCGTTGTATTTAATGATCCACCACCACCACCACCCAATGATGTGCCTCCTCTCAAAGAAGAAGAGGATGGAAAAAATCTAACTATCAGAGAAACTTTTGCAAAGCACAGGGAAAATCCTGACTGTGCCGGCTGTCATTCAAAAATAGATCCGCTCGGTTTCGCACTGGAAAATTTCGATATCACCGGAAGGTGGAGGGATAAATACGAAAATGGACGCGATGTCGATATGAGCGGCAAATTGGTTAGGAAACACGATTTCAAAAGCATTATCGAATTTAAGAAATCCCTTTCAAAGGAAAATAGGCGCATCGCAAAAGCGTTCATAGGCCACCTGCTACGGTTCTCACTTTCAAGGGAACTTAGTCCTTACGATTCATTGGTAATCGATCGTATCCTGGAAAAAACAGAAGAAGATAATTTTAAAATCCAATCGCTGATCAGAGCCGTAATATTGAGTGACAGCTTTCTGAAATCTTAAAGACTTTAACAAAATATAATTCGTCGGCATGAAACTCTTTAAGTTATGGAATTCATTAATAATTTGCCTTGTTCTTATTTTGTCTAAAGTAACTGCGGATGAATCCGTAGTGACAGCAGTATTCAAAAATGACGAAAAGTATCAGGGAACGGATGATACTTTTGTGAGAAAAGGAAGTGCCTTTTCTGGAGGAATGTCGAACTTCGGAAGGTGCCCAACTATCGAAATAAATGAACAGACGAGACTAGGACTAATTCGATTTGATGTTTCCTCATTATTCAAAAAATATATTAAAATCAATTCTGTTACCCTAAGACTCTTCAGTAAGAACGCTCCAAAAAGCGGTAGCATCTCCGCACACAGGCTCAACATTGCCAACTCGGCTTGGCGTGAAGGCGGTAATTGTGGAGGCACTGTCATTGGGGGAAATCGTCATGAAGTGACATGGTTCCACCTTGCGGATTATGGGGGTTTCCCCTCACCACCGCCTAGCTGGGCCAGCAGAACAGCAGGGCCATCAACGGACGGTGTTGATTATGATGAAAAGGCTCTTGGTTTAACCAATAATACAGCATCAAAAGAAAATACCAGATTCGACATTGTATTTGATGGCGACCTGAATGGTCTTATCAATGATTGGGCCCTCGCAGCGCCGATCCCAGAGTTACGTGACAGGGGCGGGAACCCTTCCTGGACAGCTGATTGGAACTGGGCACAACCTGCAGCAGAAACAGCTAACGAGGGCATTCTGCTAAAGGGCTCGGATGGCGCAGTTCACGTTTTTCACAGTAGCGAAACAGAAAATGCAGCACTGCGACCACAACTCATTGTGACTTATGAGCCGAGAAAAAAAGGCTAATCTCGATTGGAGAATTTGTTCTTGATCCGGGAAACTTATTTTATCTAAAATACAACTCATTGGTCATGAGTCGTTTGTGTTTATTATATTTAATCTTTGTGGTTTCTTTTTGTTTTTCCAACCAGCCATTAAATTCTGCCACAATTGAAACGGTAGGCGTCGATGAAGAAACAAACGATGCTTGGAGATCATCTGATATTCTAAAACCATTCGGTGACGAAGATAATATTTATGGTACGGACGGATGGCTGATCGCTCAGTACCCTAATGGAGATGTGAACAATACGTTACAACCTCCATACGCAGAAATAACAATTCTTGGAAAAGGTTATGAGGGTGTCGGTGCGGAAATACATCAAGCCAAATTCGATGATGTGACTCTGACAGGTCCAGGTGATGTTCCGGACCGGGTCTGTGGTGACTATTGGGCAAACTCTGGCCCGACAGGTACGATCGATGATTTTTTGAAATTACACTGACAGAAGATACCAGTTTCCGTCTTGGAGTCATCACTGACACGACTCCTGATAACCCGCCGGGACTTCTCTGGGAAGCATCCAAGTCAGTCAAGGTGAGTGGCCCGGACGGCATGGAATCGGATCTTGTTGATGCAGTAGGACCGGACGAGGAATGGCGAGATGCAGATGTCGATTATGTTATTTTTGATATTAGCGGGAATGCAGGAGACGTATTCATTATTGCGGGCGAACAGGATCAGAGATGGGAAGCCAATGCGTTGGGTGGAATTTTTTTAGACCCTCCAGTATCAAATTATTTTGAAATCACTCAGATAATTCGAGACCCAGACACGGGCTCAATCACTATTGAATTCAGCTCTTCGGCAGGTGCAGTCTATGGCATTGATGCTTCTTCAGACCTAACTACCTGGGACGAACTCGATGATGGTGTCATGGGAAATAAAGATAAAACTGAATTCGTGGATGATTTCTTGGCACCGGAAAAAAAAGGCGATCAGCTCTTCTATCGTGTTAGAAAATTAGAGTGAACTGCCAAATCAAAAGTCGAACTGCTGCTTCATGAAGCGAAGGAGTATTTCTTTTAAGACTATAAACAAGTATCACAATTAGGAATGAGGGTCCTTAAATGGCGGAACTTATCACTGTTTTGTCTTGCGTGTGTTTTTTTAATAGTTCATCAGATTGCATCAGCAATAACCGTAGTATTTAAAAATGACGCAGAGTATCAGGGAACTGATGATACTTTCGTCCAAAATGGGAGTGCCTTCTCGGGTGGAATGTCAAACTTCGGAAAGTGTGCAGACATGGAAATCAACGCAGAGACAAGGATTGGGCTGATCAGGTTTGATGTCTCATCATTAAATAAAAAATATGTTCAGATAAATTCTGTTACTCTAAGACTCTTCAGTAAGAATGCTCCACAAAACGGAAGCGTCTCCGCTTACAGACTCAACATTGCCAACTCGGCTTGGCGTGAAGGTGGTAATTGCGGAGGCACTGTACTTGGAGGAAACCGTCACGAGGTGACATGGTTCCATCTTGCCGATTATGGAGGATTTCCGGCAAGGCCAAGCTGGGCCAGCGAAACTGCAGGACCAACGGAGCCTGGAATCGACTATGATGAAGAGGCTCTAGGCTCAACAGATAATTTAGATTCCAGTGAAAATACAAAATTCGATATTGAATTTGATGGTGATCTGAATGGCCTAATCGATGTTTGGTCCCTTGCAACTCCGATCCCAGAGCTCCGTGATAGAGGAGGAAACCCATGCTGGACAGCTGATTGGAACTGGGCTCAGCCAGCACCAGAAACTGCCAACGAGGGCATTCTATTAAAAGGATCAGACAACACAATTCACGTTTTTCACAGTAGCGAAGCAGAGGATCAAGAACTGCGACCGCAACTAATAGTCACTTATTCCTCGACCTTCGAAATCATAAAGATAATTCGGAATCCTGATACCGGATCAGCTACCATTCAATTCAGTTCTTCGCCAGGTGAAGAATATGCTATTGATGCTTCTTCTGACCTGAATAGTTGGGAGGAACTTGATGATGGTGTCATTGGAATGAAAGATAAGACTGAATTCGTGGATAATTTCTTGGCACCAGAAAACAAAGAAGGAAAGCTCTTTTACCGTGTAAGAAAATTAGAGTAAGTACCCCACTCATAATCACTTCATCGCTACAGGACGCATTGTGAACCCTGCCGTTGTTCCAGCAATTTTATTTGTCGAAGCAACATAACAGAATTCGTAAACTTTGTCCTTAGCAAGATCTTCAAGATAGTGAAACTCTGCAATATGAACTCCCTGCTCCACTAGTAAATAATTGTGAACAGGAATGAAAGTCTTAGATCCTTCCGGAGCAGGCTGCTGCTCCAGACCGCTCGTGTCTGATCCAATCATCATTGCTCCGTATTGTTCAACCAAATACTTTGCAGTGGCCAATGTGATGCCAGCTAAATCATGTTTGGATATCTTTTCATGGTCTGCCCCATCAGTTGCCCAATACCGCAATGTCCCGGTCCTAACAAAGACACAGTCACCTGGCAGAAGCTTAACCTTTTGAGCAGTCATGGCCGCGTCAATGTCTTCGGGAGTTATCCCATATTCAGATTCGAGTGCATCCACACCCTTTAACCCTGCAATATCAAGCATGACTCCACGCGCCACTACAGGAGGGATGGTCGTCGCGTCACACTTTCGTACACCAAAGTTACCACCCCAATCACTCTCCTTGAACCCATTATACCAGTGATTATCCTTACCCACAGTGATATGTGCCAGTCCATCGATCTGGGTCGCCACATTATCATTCACAAAAAGTGCACAGCTGTGCCAGCGGTTGCCTATCGGATTAACGGCTGGAAAAGTAAAGTCATGGTCCTTCTGGCGAGTAACGCCTTCGGGGGATCGGAAAGTCATGATCTCTCCAGGGTTGTGACCTGGCCAAATAAAACTGTTGCGGCTGTAAGTAATGCCCAGATCATATACTTTACCTGACTTGGCAATTCGCAGGGCACTGGCCCGACTCTCGTCCGTCATGGCATTAAAGGCCCCAACCTCATCATCCTTGCCCCAGATCCAGCCCCATCCGACTCCCTTCTTCCAACCTTTAATTTGTGACTTATTGTCAGATATTTTCTTTTCGGCTGAAGCAAAGTGTATGGAGCCTATTACAACGGCTGTCAATAATGTGATGTATAGTGGTATCTTTTTCATAATAATGTATTTTTGATATTTTTTAGTTGTTCTACCAGAACACAAAGAAAGTAAGTATTAAGCCAATGCCCCAAACTAAGAGCCCAAGTATGACCGGCATTGTAGAATTGTGATGAACGGGATCATCGCTTA
The DNA here is from genome assembly GCA_013213965.1 of Verrucomicrobiales bacterium. Classification (GTDB taxonomy): domain Bacteria; phylum Verrucomicrobiota; class Verrucomicrobiia; order Verrucomicrobiales; family DEV007; genus EC70. The sequence goes on from JABSSR010000289.1 coordinate 6,108, forward strand.
CCAGTTTTTGAGTGATTTCGTTCTGACTAGTAGCAAGCCAGCCATCTGAAAGATCTGGATCGATAAATAAGTTTTCCCTCGGTGTCCATCCCCGGATGATTGAAACAAGGAACATCGTTAAAGCAGTGACAAGACATCCTACCAGAGCTGTGACATAACTGTCCATGAACGACGAAGGTAAGAGCCAGACATCATTTTTGATTGCCAGCTTTTCAGCATTCAAAGCAACAAGGCCATAAAGGACCCCCAGAACAAGGGCCGGCATTGCCGAGGAACGGTGAACTCTAGTAAAGGTACCGAGCACGTAAACGGCCAACAGAGGCACCACAAAAGCTCCCACTACCTTGAGATAAGTGAAAATCATCCCTTCCTTTAAAAGCAAAGGCACATAAATAAAGGAACCAAAGATAATCAAAGGGGTGAGCCACCTTCCCACTGCCAGATAATGTTTATCATCACGGTCCTTCACAATGAGTCGAGCATATATGTCTCTAGTAAGAAGAGAGGAAAGTGTTGATCCGATCGAATCATAGGTCGAAAAAGCGGCAGCAAAGACACCCGCGACGACAAGTCCAGTGAAGCCACGAGAGCCGAACTGTTTAAGTAATTCAGGGAAAATGTTGTCTATTTTTCCTCCGGGAAGAGTTCCTGGGTCCGGATAAAGCCCCCTGCCCATCACGCCAAGACCCAAGGAAAGATAAGTAATGACAATGAGCAAGAGACCCGCAGGCACAATAGCCATCTTCATGTGCCACTCGCTCTTTGATCCGAGCAACCGCATGGACTGAGTATGATTCACGATTGAATAGGCAAAACCAACGATGATAAAACTTAAGATAATAATCCAGGCGGGCGTGGTCCTTGTTAAGGACCCATTTTCCTCATCGTACTCGCCTCCTATTTGAATTGCCCTTTCAAGCTCCTCATTTGAAGAATATTCTTTATTAGTATCTATAACAGTCTTGTAATCACTTCCTATGTGTAGTACTTGATGGGCAAGTTCCGGATCATGTGAAGTGATTTTCTGCTCCAGTCCATCCCACCCACCAACTTTCCCCGAGACAGTGAAAAAAATGGTAATGGCGGCAATCAGGATCACTATGCCTTGGAGTGCATCGGTAATGGCAACGGATTTCAGTCCACCTGACATGGTATAAATTGTTGCCACCAAAGCAACGACCATGACGCCAGCCCAAGCAGTTCGACTCTCCCAATCACAGACCACGGTCAACATCAGATAAATTGCAGTACTTATCATGCCTATCATGACCGTTCGATAAAGGACCTGAACAAGAACACTGATGACCCTGGCCCCAACTCCAAAACGAGACTCCAGAAATTCAGCGTTCGTATACATCCCGCGGCGATACATGGGCACCGCAACAAAATGAGCTAAAATAAACCAACCACCGATCACACCCACGAGATTAGGAACAAAGAGTCTTGTTCCTAGGCTATAGGCTCCCCCAGTGTCCGCAATTAAGTCTGCAGAATCGACTAGAGTAGCATACAAGGACAATCCAACGACCCAGAAAGGCAAGGTCTTGCCGGCCAGGAACCAGTCCCCGCTCGTCTTGGTTTCACGGCCCCGTAAAAGAGCGTAAACAATGACTGCTCCGTTCAACAAAATAACAATGCTCCAGTCTATGAACGTCATGGCTTCAATTTAAGAGAATATTTTGGAGTTAACACTTACCCCGAGACCGGGTTCCTGAGTCATCCGGACGACTCCATTCTCAGGCTGAGGTTCACCATGAAAGATCGGCTCAACCTCAACGTCCGGTAAAGAGTCCCAACAAGGCATCGGAAAATATTCAATCATCGGACAATTGACCGTGCCCAAGGCAAAGTGAATATGAGTGACTCCGTACGCATGAGGTATCACAGGCAAGCCGGCCGAATAGGCAAGCGCGGCAATCTTTCTTCCCTCAGTAATACCTCCGCACCTTCGAAGGTCAGGCTGCAGAATATCCATCGCCTCTTTCTCAATGATCTGTTGGAACCCGAACCTCGTATATTCATGCTCACCGCCCGAGATTGGAATATCAGTTTCCTGACGAAGCTTCGCGTAACTGTTCAAGTCATCAGGCAGGAAAGCCTCCTCCAGCCACGCAAGCTTGTAAGGCTCAAGCATTCGCACCATTTTCTTTGCATACAGAAAATCCCATCCCATATAGGCATCCGCCATAATTTCAATATCATCACCGACCGCATCACGTACATTGGCAATATGTTCCTCGTTTGTTCTCATTCCTTTGACACCTTCCCCGGGACCATAAGGAAACCTCATCTTCATTGCCTTGTATCCCTGCTCCACGTACGTCTTGGCCTCCGCAGCGACCTTTTCATGACCTACCGGGTGAAGGGCAGACGCATAGACAGGGATCGGGTCTCGGACCGGACCTCCCAATAATTCGTAGACAGGTTTTCCTACAACTTTCCCGGCAATGTCCCAGAGAGCAATATCAATTGCACTGATGGCATGAAGTGCCGCTCCTTTACGACCGTAAGGTAGTGAGGCACGGAAAAGGCGATCCCAAAGTCCCTCGATCTCGGAAGCTTCCTGCCCGATCAGAAGGTTTTTAAGATGAAGTTCAATGAAATTCTTGATCGTATCGCAGCCATCCTCACACCAACCTGATCCGGTCACTCCGTCCTCCGTCTCAATTTCAACCACAGCCATGCCTGAGTCCCAGAACCAGGAGCCTCGCGTTTCCTGAAACTGCGGATAAATGTCCAGCGGAGTCACCAGTGGCAGTGACTTTTCACGCTCGGCAAGGTGCCCCCAGATAGAACGATTCGCATGCTTTATGGTGACGGTCTTAATTAAAC
>JABSSR010000029.1 GCA_013213965.1 Verrucomicrobiales bacterium
TTTCCAGGAAGCTCTTTTTCCGTGTGACTATTGGAGATTCATGGTGAGCCGGGTCCGAACCATATGAGGTTGAAGGTGCCCTTCATACCCTCAACGTGCGTTTCAATACTTGATTAGGTATTAAGAATTGTATTAATTCCGTTTCATGAAAAGAACAGGATCCTTTCACAAACTCATCCCATTGGTTGAGGAGATGAGTAAGCTTGAGGATCAGGTCAGGTCACTGAAGAATAAACTGACTAAGGCTTCGGCCGGTGAAAGGGAAAAGTAGATGAAGTGGAAATTTGTTGTTGTGGGAAAGCCTTCCCTCGAATACGCGAGGATAGGGATTGAGGAGTATCTCAAGAGGTTGCGACGGTATTGCAATGCGGATTTTATAGCGGTGAAGAACGGTTCACCTGAGGAGGAGGGTGAACGACTCATGAAGGCGAGTGAGGGATCTGTCAGGATCGTTTTTGATGAGCGTGGTGAACTCATTGATACGAGAGAGTTGTCCAAAAAAGTGAGTTCACTTGAAATGGATGGCGCCTGCAAATCAGTGGCTGTACTTATCGGCGGAGCCGAAGGCCATGATGAGTCAGTGCGCAATGCGGCCGATATATTAATTTCATTCGGGCGGCTTACCCTGCAGCATGAGTTGGCTCTTGTGGCTGCCGTTGAACAGATATACAGGGTCCACACTCTGAAGCGTGGAGAACCTTATCACCGGTAGTTCTATATTCGGAGAAGGTCACCGGAGAGCTGCCTTGTCAGGACCTGTATTGCTTCATCCAGGATAGGGTCGGTCCCTGCCTTAAAAGGAAGGTAAAATAATACGTTAACGTCAGGAACGGCTCCACGACCTTCGAGCTTTTGGTTTTTCATGAAAGGAAGAATTTCCGAATCGCCACGCTGATTGGGTATCATTAATTTTGCGCCTCCGGGCAGATCAAAAAAATTCGCCGGGAGCACGGCCCCTGCCGACGTCTCCCCGATCACTGTCACGTGAGGTGTTCCCTGCAGCCGATGAGCGAGCATTTCCTTGGCGCTCCGCGCTTCCCTGTCGATGAGAAGAGCGATGGGGCGCTTCTCATTCTTCAGGGTCCTGGCAATCATATTAATGACCATGACCCTTCCTCCTCTGCCCCTGAGATCGATGGCCAATGCTTTTGAATTTTGCAGTTCTTTGTTCAAAGTATTTTTCAGGATGAAAGCTGTTTCTCTGGACATGAAATCCCATAAATGAATGTAACCGATGCTGTTCCCTTCTCCTGTGGGGATTTTGCGAATGCTCTTCCTGACAGAGTCAGGCCCGTTCAGTGGAACGTTCACAGTCATTCTAACTGATTTCACTGGGCCGTCCTTTGTTCTACGGAAACTAATACTGAGCGTCTCGTCACGGTCCACCTGAGTAGTGTATATTTTCCGGTGATCCTCATAGCCTGCGATAGTTTTTCTTGGGGACTTACTGAAATTGGTTCCGTTGACCGAAAGTATTTCGTCTCCGATCAGGAGTCCCGCCTCACGTGCCGGTGACCCGTGCATCATGGACCGGATAAAATATCTCTTCTCATTATTTATTTCCACTAATTGGAAGAAGGCGCCGAGATGAAAGTGGTCTCCGTTACCAAATAGGTTCTTGGATACCCAGGGAGTAATAATTGCCGTGTGTGAGAGTTTGAACAGATTAATGATCCTGTTCATTTCCTCATAAACACCTTCACGGTTTGCGTTTTCATGCACGGCCCTAGTGAGTCTCTCAGCTAGAGGAATCCCGTCAGTTTCCATTTTTGAGAAGCCCTTTCTGAAGAGCCTGTTTCTGGAAATGATCCTGTTTATTTCTTTTGCGTCACGGATCAGTAGCGGGTCCGGATTTGTCTGGAGATCAAGTTCTGAACCGTCCCTCAGGACCTGTATAATGGTCGGACCGGGTTTGAGATTCCTCAAGTGATCCGTGAGTGGGACTTCTTTGGTATTGAACCGCCAATTTCCAACCCTGACAATGATGTCACCTTCCTCTATGCCGGCCCGTTCCGCTGATCCTCCCGGCAGTACCTCGTCGACGCGGGACCCGTTCCCGGTCCCTTTGATGCGGATCCCCAGGTAAGATCCCTGATGAGGAGGATTAAAACGTGTTTCATCCTCTGCAGCCGTGATGGCTGCCGGGAAGATCAGCAGAGCAATGATAGCGGGCAAGAGCCTCACTTGGATTTGTTATTGTTTTGCTGTTTTTTTTGTTTGGGCTTTTTCGGTGCCCTTCTCACTGGACGGGTATCCTCAGGAACTTTGTATTGTGTCCTTAACTTTGCGAGTTCCTCCTTGAGTGTCTTTACTGTGTCTGTGTATTCAGCGTCAGAGTATACGCTTTTGAGTTCGTTCGGGTCCTTTTCAAGATCGAACAGTTCCCAGGCCTTGACGTTGTAAAAGTTAATGAGCTTATATCTCTCTGTTCTGACTCCGTAATGGCGTCGGACCGAGTGAGCTCCGGGAAATTCGTAGTAATGGTAGTAAAAGCTTTTCCTCCAATCATCAGGCGTTTTGCCTTCGAAGACCGGGACCAGTGATCTTCCCTGCATCGGCTCGGGGATTTCTTTGACTCCGGCAATGTCGAGAAAGGTCTGTGCAAAGTCCAAGTTGGAAACGAAGTCTTTGTTCACGGTTCCTGCTTTTATTTTTCCGGGCCAACGTGCGACGAGCGGAGTCTTGAAACTCTCTTCATACATCCATCTCTTATCATACCAACCGTGCTCACCGAGGTACCAACCCTGGTCAGATGAGTAGATGACTACCGTATTTTCTGCGAGACCGCTCTGGTCAAGGTACTGAAGGATTCGCCCAATGTTATCATCCACGCTTGCGACGCAGCGCAGATAATCCTTAACGTATCTTTGGTACTGCCATTTGATCCTTTCCTTGCCCTCTAGCTTGGCTTCTGTGAAGGCTTTGTTCTTTGGCTTGTAGGCTGTGTTCCATGCTTCTAACTGGGAACTGGTAAGGTTCCTCGGCTGATTGAGTTTTAGGTCATTTGGAGAAAGATGATTAGCAACGGTCATGGCCTGAGTGGATGCGGCCACTGTNCNNCCNTTGTAATCGTCCCANAAAGTTTCNGGGTAAGGCATNTCAATGTCATCATACAGATTCAGATGGTCAGGGCCCGGTTGCCAGTTCCNGTGAGGNGCNTTGTGCTGGCACATGAGCATGAAAGGCTTGTCCTTGTCNCTACCTTCTTTGAGCCACTCGAGGGAAAGGTCAGTGACGATGTCTGTGGTGTAACCTTCAATTTTTTTGGTCCCTTCAACGCTTTTCATTGGCGGGTTGTAATAAGGCCCTTGCCCCAGAAGAACTCTCCATTTGTCAAAACCGGTAGGATCAGTCTTAAGGTGCCATTTTCCGAATATGGCCGTCTGGTATCCTTTTTTCTGCAAGAGTTTGGGGAAGGTCTGCTGCGATCCGTTGAACTGGTTACCATTTGTCATGAAGCCGTTCAGATGGCTGTGCTTTCCTGTCAGAATGACGGCGCGGCTGGGTCCGCATATCGAGTTGGTAACGAAGCAATTTTCGAACCGCATTCCCTCCGAAGCGATGCGGTCGATGTTGGGTGTTTTGTTGCGGTTCGATCCATAAGCGCTGATCGCTTGGTACCCGTGGTCATCCGTGAAGATGAAGAGGATGTTGGGTCTTTTTGCGAATGTTAAACTCGTGAGAGCTAACGAGAAGAGAAGAATATGTATTTTCATTTCTGGTATGAGGGCTTGGCTAAAAGTGGAGTCTAACCATTCAACACACGTTGATCTATGCATTTATTACAAAAAATCAGCGGAGCTGAGAATAGATTAATTAAAGGAGCCTAATAAATTCTTATGATTGAAGTTATTCTACTGAAGAAAAGCAATATGCGAATAATTACCGGTAATTGGATTTCGAAACTTTCAGAGGTTCTGAATGTACTTTTGTTTCCTTTACCATTTTATAATGAATCCTCTGGAACAAAGTCCCATAAGGAATAGATTAATCAGATGAAACGGTATCTTTTAGGTTCTCTACTTGCTGGGTTTGCTTTTTTAGCAATGGCTCAGAGTACCGTTCTTGGTCAGGTTCAGCCTCCAACGAAACCACCAAAAGATATCAAGCCGGTCAAGATTTCGGACGAGGAATACAGGATAGGTAAACTTTCATTCAATCCCAAGACAAAGGAGATCTGGTTCCCTTGCAGAGTGAATCAAAATGAAGTGGTCTTGGAATTTGCAATTTGCGATGAGTTCCGTGGCAAGTTACATGAGAGCCTCCTCTCAACAAAGGTCACGCCATTTGAAATTCAGATCGCCTTAAAATTGCTGCGGTGGGAGCCTTCGGGCCGTCAGATATACAGAAAGTTTGATGAGAGTGGCAAGCCGATAGGGGTCCTCAAGGATGACGGGAAAGGAAGAATGGAAATTCTTGTGAAGTATAAAGATGAGGACGGGAAATCATTGACTGAGCCGATTGGTAATTGGGTTCATAATGCAAACACAAAGAAGATCGTCGGTTCCGGCAGTTGGACATATACAGGGTCGAAAGTTATAGATGGTTATTTTCTTGCGGCGCAGGACGGAGCCATTGCCGCGATTTATCGTTTTGAAGGATCCTTATGCAATACATTTAATCCCGGGAGTGATGATGATGAATTGTGGTTTCCTATTGCCGCCAAAGTTCCGCCCCTTGACACTGGGGTTACAGTCATATTTAGACCGTTGCCGAATGTGAAAGTGCCAGAGGATCGACGCCTCGGAGAAGAGTCACAAAAAGAACCTCTCAGGAAAAAGATTTAGTTATTTAAAATAAAATACCAATAGTAATGAAAAGAATACTTACAACCTTTGTAACAAGCATTTCATTGAGCGGGGTTATCTTTGCTCAGGCTCAGGGAAATGAGTCCTTAAAGAGAGAAGTCCAGCACGCTGTGTCCAAGGGGATTTCTTTTTTGATGAAAAGTCAGCAAGAGGACGGGCGCTGGGGAGAAGGGGACTATCCCGCGGTCACTGGTCTCGTCGTTCAATCAATCCTCGGTGACCCTGGCCGTGAAGGAATCGCCATTTCTAAGAACGTTTCCAAGGGGCTGGAATTTATTCGTACTAAGGTCAGACTTGATGGTGGGATTTACGGTAAAGGGCTCGGTTCCTATAATACCTCCATCTGCATGATGGCGTTACTTGAAGCCGGACAGGAAAAGGATCAGGAGATTATCCTTAATGCACGTAAGTTTTTGGTTAATCAGCAGTCAGACTTTGATCGCAAGGGTGAGGCTGATAATGTTTTTGATGGTGGTGTCGGGTACGGGTCCCGTTATTCGCACCCGGACCTTTCAAATACCTACCATGCCTTGGAGGCTTTGCATTATACAAAGGATTTAATCAAAGACGTTCAGGGGGAGGTCCTGGACCTTGACTGGGACGCGGCCATTACTTTCGTTACTAATTGCCAGCAGAGGCCAGAATCAAATAAGGCCGAGTGGGTCAGCAAGGATAAGAAGGACCGAGGTGGATTTGTTTATTTTCCCGGGAAGAGCATGGCGACCGAAGAGGGGGCCGACGGTAAGGTGGCTCTTCGTTCCTACGGGAGCATGAGTTATGCGGGTTTACTGAGCTTTGTCTATGCCGATATGGACAAGAAGGATCCGCGAGTCGTTGCCGTTCTCGAATGGTTAAAGAAAAATTACTCAATCACCCAAAACCCGGGAATGGGAGAGCAGGGCCTCTATTATTATTATAATACAATGTCAAAGGCTCTTAGTATCCTTGACGTTGATCAGTTCGAGCTTGAAGGAGGTAAAAAAGTTCATTGGCGCCAGGAATTAACGAAGAGGCTCTTCAACCTTCAGAAAGCGGACGGATCATGGATCAATGAGAATGGTCGTTGGTGGGAAAAGGATCCGGTCCTGAGTACCTGTTATTCACTTCTGTGCCTCGAACGTATGTATTCGAGGCTGTAGCCTTATTTCTTTTTTCAAGTTCCTTTAAATTGCCAAAGAAATAGTTGGAAATTTTATTGATATTGCAACGGCGTTATCATGATAATGAATATCATGATGAAATATCGTTCTCTTTTTCTTCTTTTTACACTGGTGCCGGTTCTAATAATCAGAACCGATGCCGTTGAAATTGCTAATTCGATCAATGATTTCAGTGTCGACGGGACTCAGGGTGAGAATGGCTGGGTATCCGGATACCGAAACTACTCACAAGACGGAGGAGGTGACGACTATAATGCAACTGACGACTTCATCGCCTTTGACAAGGACTCTCATTGGAGAGGTGACTTCTGGAGAATCGTACCATCCAATGCTCCCTGGACTACAGTTAAAGCAGAATCAGGTCATCCTAACGGGACAAATAGCGCTCCTAATGAAGAGCAGTGGGCCATAAGGCGATGGGAGTCGGACCGCGAAGGGCCGCTCGCCTTTGTTTGGAGCCTCAGAGAGCAAAATGATGGAGGCTCGGGAGTAGGTGGTTCGCTTCATCATAATGGGGTCCTCGTTGACTCGGCAGCTACAAATGATATGAATGGATTTTCAAGGACCTACTTCATTAATATAGAAGTCGGTGATGTTGTGGACCTGGCTCTTACTCCTACCGGTCCTAGCGGTGATAGGTCGGACGGATCTGACGGTTCATACTCTTCGATGATTGTCGATGATGAGGTCAATGATACTGAGACACAGCCTGACGGGTCTTCTTTCATTTCCGCGAGTGCAGATGATGACGATGAGGACGGGTTATCGGATGCTTGGGAGGAAATCTATGCTCCCGGTGATTTATCTGCCCTCAATGGTGACGGGGTAGCCGATTATGATGAGGACGGGCTCAGTGACCTTCAGGAATTTATTAATAAGACAAATCCTGATGAGTCAGACACGGACGATGACGGGTTGGATGATTTTGCAGAAATTGACGAGCACTCCAGTGATCCTAATAATCCTGACACGGATGGTGACGGAATAGCAGACGGTGAGGAAGTTCAAGGTAACCCGCCGACCAGTCCGATACTATCTGATACGGATGCGGACGGTTTTTCTGATGGGGATGAAATTTTATTTAACAGTGACCCAAGGCGATTTGATGATACTCCTCTGAGTCTGGTTCTGGGCGACTCATCTTCTGAATGGTCCGGTGGAATCCAGGGACAGGACAACTGGACCAATGGCTGGCGCAATGTTACTGCCGACGGTGCTGGAGAAAATTATAATGCCAGGACAGATTTCATTCCTTACACTGGCGGTGCAAATGATGGAGGATGGGACGGTGTTCAGCAACAATGGAATGGTAATGCCTGGGACCTGAACACTGCGGGGGCGGCTCCGTGGACATATTTGGCCAAGGAAGCCACTCATCCTAACGGTACCAATAATGGGGATGAACATCATACGATTCGCCGATGGACAGCGGAATCAGAAGAAGAGATTGATACGGTCACACCGGTAGCTCTCATTTGGCACATGCGGAAAAATAATACTAACGGCAATGGAGTGACTGGATCAGTTCATCATAATGGAACTGTCCTGGATTCTTTTGCCATTGCGGGTAATGAAATGGCAGGAGTGACCCGGACCGTCTATGTCAATATTAGTCCCGGTGACTTTATCGATCTTGCGCATAGTCCGGTCGGGACGACGGGCACACATGATGGTAGCGACTCTTCTATGAACTGGATCAGGATTGACCAGAGAATACCGGCTAGCCCGGTCCAACCTGACGGCAGTATTTTTGTTCCAGCGACAGGTGAGGACACGGACGCTGATGAGTTGCCTGATGCGTGGGAACTTGCAATTTTCCCTGGTGACCTGACCAAGCTCAGTGGCCTAGAAGATGCAGATTTTGATAATGACGGTCTTTCTGATCTGAGCGAATTCGGACTCGGGACCGAACCTAATAACGATGACACGGATGACGATGGTCTTAGTGATGGGGACGAAATCAGTGAGCATGAGACGGACCCCAAAAGTGATGATACTGACAATGACGGTATCACTGATGGTGATGAAATTAGTGATGAGAATGGATTTATTACCCTGCCAAATAACGCGGACACTGACAGTGATGGGATCAAGGATGGTGAGGAAATAGAGACTCATTCAACGGACCCTCTGAAGGAAGATTCGGACGGTGACGGTGTACTTGACGGGTACGAGGTTGCCAGATTCTTTGATCCTCTCGATCCGAGCATTAACCCTTCCACGCTCTTAGCAGACTCATACGAAGAATACTCGGGTACTCAGGGCAAAGATGACTGGAACTATGGATACCGGAACCTCACTGCCGATGGAGGAGAAATAGAAAAGTATGACCCGGTCGAGGACTTTGTTGCTTTTGATGAAGCCGAGCACTGGAGACCTCACTGGAGACTTGCTCCGTCCGCTGCTCCGTGGACATTATTCAATGGACCGGAAGGGAGTCACCCGAACGGAACGAACAGCGCTCCGAACGAGGAGCATTGGACCATTCGGCGCTGGACAGCG
>JABSSR010000290.1 GCA_013213965.1 Verrucomicrobiales bacterium
GGTTGTTGATGATGATCCTGCTCTTCAAACGCTATTTAAGCAATTTTTAAAGAAAGCAGGTTTCGGAAGAATCGTTGTTGGAACAGGAGCTGAAGCTATTTCATATGCCCAAAAACAGGAATTTGATTTGGTGTTTCTTGATCTCAAGTTGCCTGATATTTCGGGTGATGAACTATATGTAAAGTTAAAAACCATTCACCCTGAGCTACCTATAGTTATCATTACAGGTTATCCTGACAGTGAAATTCTCAGTAAGATATTAGCCAGCGGCCCAGTAACGGTCATTAAAAAACCTATAGAGTTTGAGCAATTGAATAGGACCGTCAAAATCCTTGGGCATAAGGGCGCGGGCCATGAGGTGACAGTATAGTTTCAGTTAATATATTAGTGTTGTTAGCTGGTTAATTCATTTGAAATTTGCTGACTATGGTCATGCAAATTGTATCATTTTGACCGACTAAATATTTCTTTCCTGATGGAATCTACGCTCTGTCGACGCAAGCTACCTGGTTCTTTGAGAAACTAGGTTGGCGAATGGGAAGTTTTGATGTTTTACCTACTCTGAGGGCAGAGCAATTGAAAGTGAGTGGCCGAAATTCAAAAATCTATTTTAAGCTACTTGCCTAAGAGTCAAGTTTAGCTCTTTGGCTTTTCTGCTTCCTCTTTTTCTGTCTTGATTGCCTCTTCCTCTGCCGTTTCGATAGAATGCTTGAATTCGTTTTGTGCTTTTTTGAACTCTCCGGAAGCTTTGCCTATTCCTCTGGCAAGCTCGGGTAATTTTTTTGCTCCAAATAAGAGTAGGACTACAGCTCCAATAGCTATTACTTCTGGTCCTCCTAATGCAAAGGCGATTAAATATGGATTAATCATGATTTTGTGATTTCAAATGAATTCTTTTATTCATTTGAATCCGTTTCTTTGGATGCTTCTTCTGTTGCGGCTTTTAATTCTTTTTCTGATTCTAAACGACCTTTTTTGAGTTCTCCGCTCGCCTGTCCAATGCTCCTTGCTAATTTAGGGATTTTTCTTGCTCCGAACAGGACAATAATAATTATTGCTAGAATTATGATTTCTTGTCCGCCTAGAAAAGCTAATAGCTGTGTAGTAATCATTTAAATTAGTTTAGTAGGATTTCAATAAGTGCGCAAAAGGAAAGTTTAGTGGTTTCTTTACATGTAATCCTAAAGAATTAGCATTGAGAGCAATGGGCCCTGATTCTCTTCCTATTTATGATTCTGAAGAAGCGATTATTAAAGCTTTTTCGGAAAAAAGGGTGATTCGGCTCGTTCTTGAAGCTCCGACTGGTTCGGGTAAATCGACCCAGATTCCTAAAATATTGCTCAATAATGAGCTAATTAATCAAGGGCAAGTTGTTATTTTACAACCTAGGAGAGTCGCAGCAAGAATGCTTGCTAGGCGAGTCGCTTATGAAAGGAAGGGGATTTTAGGAGAGGAAATTGGATATCAGGTTCGTTTTGAAAAGATTTACGGTAAAAAAACAAAGGTTCGATTTGTGACTGAAGGGATTCTTTTGAGGCAGTTTCTTGACGATCCGAATTTGAGAGGTGTTGATACTATCATATTTGATGAGTTTCATGAGAGGCACATACATACGGATGTCATGCTGGCTCTGGCTGTAAGATTGCAGGAAACTTCTAGAAGGGATCTTAAAATTATTGTGATGTCAGCAACTCTAGATTCCGAAAAGATAGCAAAGTATTTAGGCGGTTGTTCGATAGTGCGCTCTGAGGGTAGAACATATCCAGTTGATGTGATTCAATTGAAAAGAAATTCCGTTAAGGAGCCGTTGTGGGATTCGGTTGTTAATGTTTTCAAGAAGGAGATTCTAAAGAAAAACATTGAAGGAGATGTGCTGATTTTTCTTCCAGGTGTTTACGATATTCGGAGGACTGTTGAAAGGTTAAGAAAGGTGCCGAAGCTTAAAGGGTGTCAGATACTTCCTTTGTATGGTGATTTGTCACTAAATGACCAGGACCGTGCTCTTACTAAAAGTGAAACAAGAAAGATTGTGGTTTCTACTAATGTTGCAGAGACATCGCTTACTATTGATGGGGTGAAAATTGTGATCGATTCAGGGTTGGCTAGGATTGCAAGATTTGATAAGAGCAGGGGAATTAATACGTTAAGGATAGAAAAAATATCACAATCTTCCGCATTGCAACGTGCTGGTAGGGCCGGGCGTTCTTGCCCTGGTAAATGTTATAGGCTTTGGTCTGAAAGTGATCATGCGGCTCGAGAAGTTGATCTTATGCCTGAGCTTTTGCGGCTAGATTTATCTGAAGTGTTACTTTTGTTGTTGGTTGCTGATATTAATCCAGAGGTAGATAAAAAGTGGGTGGATTTGCCTCCAGAAGAATCATTGAGAGCGAGTCTTTCAATGTTGTCTGCGCTGGGAGCAGTTGAAGAAGATACGAACAGATTAACTGAGATGGGTCAAAAAATGGCGGCATATCCTGTCCATCCGAGATTCGCACGCATGCTACTGGAGGCATTAGA
>JABSSR010000291.1 GCA_013213965.1 Verrucomicrobiales bacterium
CAAAGGACAACCCTCTCCATTTGCCACTGAAGGGCCAAGTGAAGAAGTGTCAGCAGAAGGAACTTCGTCCACCGTTGCAAAAGGCGATAAAGTTGCTCGCAGCAGACAAGCAAATCCTACCCGGTCGCGCCGTGGCAGGTCGGCAGTCATACAAAATTACGAGAAAAATCTACCTCCAGAATTCCGCAAACAAGTCAAAGCCTATTTGGAAGCCATAGCTGAACAAAAATAATGAAATTAATCACCATTACATTCACTATTATCAGTGCATTGGCCCTGATCAATGTGAATGCCCAGGACCCTCCATCACAAAGCGTTGGCGTTGCAAGACTCACTCCAGAAGTGAGGTCAGCAATCACAAAGGGTCTTGAGTACCTCTCCAAGGAAGGATCACAAAGACCTGACGGGAGCTGGGGCGGGGACCAGAACCGGGTAGCCGAAACTTCACTCACTCTCATGGCATTTATGCTTCAGGGACACGTTCCTGGTCGAGGTCAATACGGAAGAAACATGGAAAATGCCATCTCATACCTCATTAATAAGGGAAAGTCAGGGAATCGCAGAGGATATCTTGGAACACCCAAAAATCATGCCGGTATGTACGAACATGGATTGGCCGTTCTGGCACTTTCCGAGGCATGGGGGCAAAGCAAGAACCCAAGAATCAAATCTGCACTGACCCGTGCCGTCGATATCACCTTACGTGCCCAGAATAAAGAAGGCGGATGGCGTTACAGTCCTGAACCTAGAGACGCTGACCTTTCAATGACAGTCATGCAAATAGTCGCACTTAATTCCGCCAGTGAAGCTGGCATTGCCGTGCCCCAAACAACAATAGACAAAGCCGCAGAATATGTCCTTTCCTGTCAGGATCAGAGCAGCGGAGGCTTTAAATATACAGCAGGTGGAGGAGAACCAAACTTTGCCAGAACCGCTGCTGGAGTCATGTCTTTAATAATGTGCGGTCAACGTGATCTAAAAGCCACACAAAGAGGCATTGCTTTTCTGAAAGCCTTTCCTGACTCCAAGTTCAAAAGTACGAATCACTTTCATTACGCTCATTATTATGCAGTGCAAAGCATGTATCAGTCAGGAGATGCTGACTTCCGGGCATGGTATCCAAAGATCTCAGCTGAAATTATAGGCAAACAAAATAAGAATGATGGAAGCTGGAGCGGATCGTATGGCCAGGCCTATGGCACTTCGTTATCAATCCTGATTCTTGGTGTCCCTTACCGGTACTTACCGATTTATCAGCGCTGAATGTAAATGTGAACTCTCCTTGCACATTTCAGACACCCAAAAAAGTTTCAGTTGTCTTGGTACTTGCATCGGCAATCCTTTCCCTGCTCTCCTTTCAACTTTGCTCTCTAGGTGCACCTTCAAGGGCATCTGGCACAATAGGATACCTCCAACAACTTAATGAAGAGGACTGGATACTAAAAGCCGAAGCCCTTCATTATCTTTCTGAAAACAGAGTCCAAGAGGCCTTAGAAAGTATTCTTGAAATAGCCAAGAACGAGAAAGAGGGACCATGGATCCGATCCAGAGCCTTAGTATCTTACTGTAAAATTCAAGACCCTAAGGACATTCCACAAATATTATCCATATTTGCCTCATCTCCTGATCATGTTCTCCGGGAAGGTGCTGCAGAATCGGCAGGAGTAATCAAGGGGGATAAGGGGATAGAGATTTCACTTAAACTGACCAAGGATAATAAAGAACCTGTTCAACTCAGAGCACTAGCCTCCTATTCCAGAATCATGGGCGAAAAGGCCTGGCCATTAGTACAACAAATGACCGAGTCTTTGAACGAAGAATTAATCCCTTTGGCCGCCGAATCCTTGGCCCTTGTAGGTAATGAAAACGCACTCGAAAGACTAAATAAATTAACAGAGTCGCCAAAAAATAAAAGAGCATTGATAGAGTCTCTGGACAGGAGCCGGAGCCCTAAAACTATTCCAGTCCTTCTGGATCTGCTTGAAAACACCAGCACTGATGACACTAATTTCGCATACATCATCTCTGCCCTTTCTAAGAACGACAATGAAATCCTTTCCAGTTCCTTGAAGGACCTGATAAGGACAGGTCGGGACAGTGCAATCTTTGCTGCTGCACGAATAATTACGATCCTCTTTCAGGATCCAAGTTTGGGAGCCGATCTAAGGTCTGCGCTAACAACTTCAAGTGATCCTAAAACTCTAGAAGCTGTGATGATCGCTCTAGGATCAAAAGAAATGAATCCAGATTCAAATCAGGAATTTTTTGTTGATCACCTCAAACATGAAAACCCTGAAATCAAAGTGCTGTCTATTCTCTGCCTCAGTCATTGCAATGAAGCCAACCTTTATACTCTTCTGAAAGAAACCATTAAGGATAGTGAAGGTAGTGTTTCAATTGCTGCCATGAATGCACTCATGGATGCACCGCTCGAAGACGCACCAACCGGAGAGCTAGTATCTTATCTTGAAGATGTGCTCGTCAGTACTGACAGCGTGATACGTAAAGCCGCTTTTGATCTGCTCGGTCATGCCGGTAATGAAGATGACTTCGAGCCTGCACTGGCAATGCTAGGAAAAGCTCTCAGCGGAACAGACACGATACGAAGAGAAGCCGTAGCAGAAGCATTGGGCAGCATCGCTCCCGATAACGGGATCGCTAACGTTGCAAGGAGGCAAGGATATGTTTCAAACTGGATGGTGCTTGGCACTTTCCTCAATGATAAGGAACATAAGGCATTCACAAATGAACTTGAACCGGAAAAGGGCATTGATTTCGAAAAAACCTATCCGTCAACTTACGTTTGGGCCTTGCAGGGTAATCAACGAAGGGATGGAGAAAAGCCTATAGAGCGTGAAATCGGATGGGCAGAGGCCAGTGTAAATAAAACTAATGGTATGCTCATGATGGGACCTCTCCTTCCTCCTCCAGGAACATTCTCAATCGCTTATGCGGTTTCCGACTTTGACTCGAAAAATGACCAAGAACTTTTTCTTAGCTTGGACGGAGATGATGCCTTCAAGGTCTGGTTGAATGGAGAAAAGATTTCCGAGAAGGTTGCGCCTTACTTGCACCGGAAAAGCTGCATAGCATCTCAGGAAAACATCAAAATCAAGCTCAAGAAAGGAAAGAACAGAATACTAATCAAGAGCGCTAACATTGAGTACGAGTGGTGGGTCAGGGTCCGCATCACCGACGCAAACAACAGACCCGTCGAATTGTTCTAAGGTGAGAGTCACAAGTTTATTTTTCTGCACCCTGACACTGATGTTGATAAACACCACATCAGTCGCCAATGAAAATCTGTGGAAGATGGCAGATGAGGCATATAACAACAATGACAGTGAAACAGGAAACCGTCATTTGAAGGAACTGATCGAATCTGATCCAGGCAATATAGATCAGACAATCCGTTGCCTAGAAAAAATCTACGAGCGTGGAGACCGTAACAATACCCAATCCAGATGGATGAAATACGTTTCAACAAGGATGGCCGGCCTCGAAAGGCTCGGGCACATTTCGGCAAACTCACCTGTTTACAGAGAAATTATCTCACAAGGACTATCACAGTATCTAGCCGACAGGAACCTCTTCGTTGCCGCGGAAAGGCATGATGACATAACAGAAAGAAACCCTTATGATCTTTACTGGCGGTCAACTAGAGCAAGAGCACATAACTCGCTTGGCCTTCCCGGTACAAGAGATCACTTTGAGGAATTAAAGAAGAACAAAGACATGAATCATCCTGACCCGTGGATCAGGGAAAGATGGGTCCGACTCAAAGAAATTCTAGAAAGTGATTTCAGGAAATTGCCCCAACCCATCCTGAAGCCCCTAGAAGGCAGCCCGATGCCGGACCTCTCTCCCGATGACCCTGACGGTCGCTGGCAACAGGTCATTGAGCAGCCCGCGTCAAGAGTCTCACGACAAGTTGACCGACTAATTGGAATCAGTCTATTGCCCGAAGCCATCGTCCCCTGGCGAGACATGACAGGAATCCTTGACGCCTCCAGGGCCCTTGACCTACACCTGAGAAGCTTCCCTGACAAGGAACTCACAAGTCTTCGCAAGATACAAGAACGTTCATTCAGTCGTGAAAATCTAGAACCTGACTTCACCAATCAAAGAGCACTGGATCTTTTCAGACGTTATCCATGGTCGACTAGTGCTCACAAGACACTTCTGAAAACTGCAAATCGCAGTCTAATCGCGGGGCACGCTCTCGCTGCACTGCGAAGCTTCGAAGATCTGATAAACCATGCTGATAATCCTAAAATCATCGAATTTGTCAGAACAGGAAAGTGGATCGCTCTGTCCATGATCGGAGATCGTGAATCGTTAGAAAAAGAGATCAAAGATTCCGATCCTGATCAGGAAATGGTCTGGATGGATGAAACTCTTAAGGCAATTGATCTTGGAAATAAGCTCCTAAGCTCAATGCCAGAAAAGAAAGCCGATGCAGAACCCGTACCACTGAGTAAACTTGAGTCAAAAGTAATCCAAATTCCTGCAGTTTCTCCCTGGTTCGGCGGCGGACATACCGGAGACATGGTGCTAGACGCTCAAATCATTGAAAACAACCTACTGATCTCCAGTCGCAATCATCTGGCCCTTTACCATGTAAATGATACATCAAAATCAATCTGGTCCCAGCCCAGACTGCCCATGAATGATGACCGGTCAAAACGCAATATATTGCCGGGTTATTTTGTGCCGGAAGTCAAGAACCAGACAATCTACACGCGCTGGGGATTCAAAGCCATGCCTCAAGGAATTG
The DNA here is from genome assembly GCA_013213965.1 of Verrucomicrobiales bacterium. Taxonomy (GTDB): domain Bacteria; phylum Verrucomicrobiota; class Verrucomicrobiia; order Verrucomicrobiales; family DEV007; genus EC70. Next base: position 4,778 of record JABSSR010000291.1, read on the forward strand.
CAGCTTTTGATCTTGCATCAGGAAAAGCTAAATGGCTCCATGACGATTTCGGTTTCGGCCCGGGACAAAACCCAAACATTATACCGATCAGTGATCCGGTCATTTCTGACGGACTCATTTATGTTCTTCTCTGGAGCTCACACGGAGGTCAAACAGTTCAACTCGCATGCATTGAAGAAGCTACCCAATCTCTCGTATGGATAAGCACCATTGCCCAGGCAGGAAAGTCCAGTGACATCATTGGAAATCTGGAAAAGGCTCGCGATGTGACAAGAACTTTCGGTAACAGAGTAAGCCTGAACTCGGGATCAATCTACGTGAACAGCAACGCGGGCCTAATTGCCCGTTGCGACCCGAGAGATGGGAGACCCGACTGGATTCACTATTACAATAACAGCCCAGGCCCAGGCGCCGGGGCCCTAGGGAGTCATCCGGTCATCATTGATGATCTGGTCATATGCATGACAAAGGATTCAGGGAAGGTCTTCGCACTACAATCTGAAACCGGAAAAGTTGTTTGGCAAAATACCCTGGCTCTCGGAATTGAATATCTAGGAAAACACGAAAATCACCTCATCGTGAGAGGCCAATTCTCTTTAGCTGCAATTAATCTACAATCAGGAAAAACAAGCTGGCATACAAAAGTTCCAGAAAGATCGATTGGCCGATCACAAATGATCGGTTCCTCTATATATCTTGCCAGTACAACAGAAATTACGGAATTTGATGCGATCACCGGAGCAGTCAAAGGTTCAACCCAATGGCACCAAAGCATAGGTCAGCCACTGTCTTACCTGATCGATAAAAATTCAATTTATGTGATCAGCGACAGTCCCTCGAAGGGAGGAGGCATTGCCGTTTCGGAACCGCTAAATCCAAATGCCGTCCCCGCTAATAAAAGTCTATCTTCAAATATCAAGAGACAATGGTCCCTGATGCGCAATGATGCCAGAATCATCAGAGCTCCCCATGATTCGCCACTAACAAATCATGCCTTTATATTAAGTGAAGGGCTCCTTGAATGTGTGGAAATATCATCAAAGGGTGCCTTGAAATGGAGAAGATTTATCAATGCAATCCAACCGGCGTTCCAGGTAATTGATAATAAATTACTACTTCTTACAGGAGCAGGTGAAAACAGACACGCTGTCGCCTTTGATGGAGTGAGTGGAAAAATTGTCTGGGAAACAAAGGTGCCCCCCCAAGCTAATGCAATGATGGAGTGTGGAGATATAGGGCTCATGCATGACAAGAGAACTGTTCTATTTGCCTTTGATCCAAAAACGGGGAAAAGATTATGGGAAAGGCGGGTCGCTTTCGGTAATCACACAATCCCCCAATGGGACGGTCAAAAGATTCACGTCTTCCAGACATCAATGGGACGGGCTCCCTGGCACCTGGAAATAGAGCCGAGGAGCGGCCAGTTAATTAATGACTATGACGTCAATATCACTAATGACGGACAAAACTACTCTGACGGGAAACTGATCGGAAAAGGCTATTACGAGATTAAATTCAACCAGGTCAAAGCAAGATACTTCAGGCTCGTAATGAAATCAGAAGTGAACGGTATGGGGTGGTCTTCGGCCGCGGAAATTCATCTTGGCGGTGAGGACGGAGCCAATATTAAACGGTCCATTTGGAAAGCTCATTACACTGACAGTTACGAGACAAAGTCCAGAATGAATACTGATCTGAAGAATGTCTTTGATGGGAATCCAAGCACATGGTGGCACACTCAATGGTTAGGAAAGATACCTCCTCATCCTCACGAAATACAAATTGACCTTGGAAAAGAAGCTGCGTTCAAGTCACTCCGATACCTTCCGGCAGTCATTATTAACAATAACGGCATGATCAGTGAGTATGAACTCTACTCAAGTAATGATCCTAGCCAATGGGGACAACCAGTAGCTACAGGAATCATGGTAAGGAGACTCTTCATTGATAAGGCCCAGTTCTTTGATGGGGGCGTTGTTTTGGAAACCAGAGACCGCAAACACGGTAAACGCAACCTCTACAGATATGTTTTGGATGGAAAAAAAGCCACTCCGTTCGCGATTAACCACGAAATGATCAGCTGTCATGGCAAATACATGCTTGCTCTGACAAGGAACGAAAAGAACCAAGAAGTATTTGTTATACTTAAACCGGAAGACCCCTCCTATCGGTTTGAAATTGGGACCGGCATCCCCTTCGATAGGAACCGTATCATCATAGAAAATGACATCTTATGTTTTCCAAGCCACAAGCTGGTCATAGCTAATCTAGCTCAAAAAAGATTCATAGTAAGCCCAACCGCTCAGCAATCCCCAATCGATCAACATGGATTTTTTGTTAGGACCGCTGAAAATAAACTTATGAAATTCTTTCATGGCGGGAACAAAGGAGCCACAATGTACTTTGTCGATATGAATACGGGGAACATTCAGCAATCACTTGTTGAAGAACAGACCGAGAACGTAAGAGACCTTTCTCCCCAACACATTGATCCTAATCCTAAATTTGATAAGGTTTTACTCCTCCGCAGCGACCTTGGCATCAGTGCTTACACTTCTAACTGATACATCCTGATTACTCGGCCGGTATGGATGGGTCATGAAATATTTTCACGTCAACATTGGAAGAACCAATAATCTCCTGGGCCCTCTTGAGCGCATTCCTAGTCGCTAAGTTAGGATTCCCAAAGGATCCAGGAAAAATATTTTCCTTGCCTATGAAATCAACTGCACCGGACTCGATCAATACCCTGTAAACATCTTTCATTACGCCGCTAATGATAAGGTCACGTCCATTGTTCTTCAGAAAATCCACCAATTCTTCAAGAGCGATGACACTCGTTGCGTCCAAATGTCTGGCATTCTTCATGCGAAGAATAATAACTTTAAGATTAGAGTCACTCGCCGTCGCCTGGATCTGATTACGGAACAACTCGGCGGCACCAAAGAAAAGCTCACCCTCA
>JABSSR010000292.1 GCA_013213965.1 Verrucomicrobiales bacterium
AAAGTGCAGCCCCTTTGCGATCATCTGAGTCCCAACTATCATATCAAGTTTGGCTGCTTTAAAATCGTTCAAAGTTTTTCTCAAAGCACCTTTACGAGACATCGTATCCGTGTCCACTCTCGCCAGGCGGGCAACAGGAAAGACCTTCCTTAAAATTTCTTCGACTTTCTCAGTACCATAACCCGCAAAACGAATGGAAGGGTCATTACATTCCGGACACTTGCGGGGAGCGACTCTCTGATAACCACACATGTGGCATACGAGTTTTTCTTGTTTACGATGAAAGGTGAGTGAAACACTGCAATGAGAGCAGCCACACACATGTCCACACGAAGGACAACTCAGAGAAGTAGCAAATCCTCTCCGGTTTAAAAATAAAATGACCTGTTCACCTTTGGCTAGTCGTTTGTCAACGGCGCTCCGCAACCGTTCTGATATAATGGCCGGGCCTCCTGACTTCGATAAGTTGCGCGCTTCTTTCTTTAAATCAACGATCCTGATCAAAGGTAAACTACAATTATCTACCCGTTCCTTCAATTCTATGAGCTGATACTTACCGACCCTAGTATTGTGAATTGACTCTAGGGACGGAGTCGCACTACCCAATACAACAACGCAACCTTCGATCTTTGCTCGGACCACGGCCACGTCACGCGCATGATATCGTGGCGCAGTGTCCTGCTTGTAACTGCCCTCATGTTCCTCATCCACAACGATCAGTCCTAAATTTTGTAATGGCGCAAAGAGGGCACTCCTAGCACCAATCACGATCCTGGCATTTCCCTCTACTATCTTATGCCACTCATCAAAACGTTCACCTCCACTCAAATGACTATGCAATACTGCAACTTTTTGCTGAATCTCAGCAAAGCGTCTCTTGAAACGGGCCACCGTCTGTGGCGTTAACGAAATTTCAGGGACCAGAATAAGCGCAGTCTTTCCATTCGCAATCGTAGTCGCAATCGCCTGTAAATATACTTCAGTCTTTCCACTTCCTGTGACCCCGTGAAGAAGTAGTGGCTTGGCTTCGGCAGGATCCTCGGTTGCTTTTAAAATAGAAGAAAGGCAAACCTGTTGTGCCTTAGTAAGCTTCAGTGGCTGTGAAGGCATGAACTTTTCATCCGCATGAGGATCTCTTCCACCGATCTCATATGATATTTCAATGAACCCCTTATTAACTAAGCCATCCACGGCAGCACGGGCCCCCGTGCCCAAGCGACTGATCTGAACAGGAACTCCCACCTCAATTAATTCAGAGAGAATTGATGCTTGGCGCTTTGCCCGCTTTTTTATTTCTTCTAACTCTTCTCCATTTGGAATCTTTATTAATTTTGCAAAGAGGAGACGCCGAAAATCATGCCGTTCGCCCCTCACTGATTCCGGAATCAAACTTCGCATCACTGATTCCATTGATGCTACATAATAATTTGATATCCACCGACCAAGTTCGATCAGCGCTGAAGTTAAAATCGGCTTGTCAGAGATAAGACCAGCGATCGGTTTGAGATACGAACTATTATCAGATCCATTATCAAAGGAAGACAGTCCTACTACCGTTCCTGTAGACGGACGGTTCCTCAAAGGAACCCTTACCCGGCTACCTACAACGACCGGAACATGTAAGTCTTCCGGAATTAAGTAATCAAACTCCAACCCTGAAGACCCATCAACCAGAACTCTTGCCGTAGGAATCATCGCAAACTTTAATACTACTTACACTCACTGCCCCATATAATTATGAATAAATAAAAATCCCCGGCCTTCCGACCGAGGATTAATGACGTTTCAATTTAAAAAACTTATCAGCTAAAAAATTTAGCTTTTTTGATTACCAGGATTTTATCCACTTATCTTTAGGCAACTCTTCTTGATCCTTCATCTTACCTTTTGTCCATACCGCAACCATTTGTCTGACTACCTCATCTTCAGCTCCTGGAAGGTCTTCTAGAACATTATCATAGTTTGAGTCGATTTTGATATAATATTGTCTTCCCCAAGGATCAGCGAGTTGCAATTGATCATCTGTTCCAAAAACGCCACTCGTTGGCTTCTTGGATGTCTTCGCG
>JABSSR010000293.1 GCA_013213965.1 Verrucomicrobiales bacterium
CACTCGCTTCCGGAACCATCACTAGACCGTTTGCTGGTATCGAGTTGATCCAGCAACCGGTACGGTGACCGGCAAAATGCTGCGTGCCATTATCCGTCTCGAGGTTGTAGTATGCGGTGTAGCGGGACCGGAAGAATAGCATGTTCGGTGTCGCCGAAATCGCACCACAATGGTGACCTGGACGGATAAATTTCCACGGGGTCGATTCCCCTGTCAGTGGATGGGTCCGCGTTTTTTGCGTTCCAGTGTAAAGGTCGTAGGACCACGGCTCGGCGACGACTTCGTTGCCGATCACGATTGGTCGATGACGATAATTGGCATCCTTAGCCCATATCTTCTCGCCGTTGGAAGACGACAGAACCACAAGCCGGCGTCGCTCGAACTCGCCGCTGAGAAACTGTTTCCAGTAGTGTCCGTTCGCATTTGCACCGCCGAGGACAAGGTGTCCATTCGAGTGCATCAACGTGAGTGAACCTGCACCGATGCCGACTCCCGAACAATCGGTAACGTCGACAGCCCTCTCCCACGCCTTCTTACCGGTCCTGCTTTCAAGCGCGATCGCAAGGCGCAGATCCTGCTTCTTCAACCGCTGCTCGGCTAACTCCCTGGCCTTCCCCGTCAGTTTCTTAAATTCGGACTTATCCTGACGTAAAAACGCCTCACGCTGCTCAGGTCGCATCGTGGCATCGATAAAAAATATCCGGCCGTCACCAACAGCAATCGAGACATGTGAAACGCTTTGTCCCTGGTATGTCCAGAGTCGTTCACCGCTCTTCGTATCATATGCGAAAAGCTGATCAGTCGCAGCAGCAGCCGTCTTCCCCTTCGTCGCACGGACTTTGAGTAACCGGCGCTGGTCAGTACTGGTGCCGAAAAGGATACCATTGCTATGGGAAATATAGGTCCAACGTCTACTATTAGAACTTCCGTCCCCCGGATCGGGAATTGTGTAAGTACGCACCACTTCACCACTGGCAGCATCAATATGAAAACATTGCTTCCCCTCGACCATGAAAAGACTATCATTACTGGCAGCCATGTTACCCGGCTCATAGGCCTTCTTTAACCCGGTGCGCATCGCACCTGGATTCTCAACTTCCCACAGAAACAAACCGTTGTAGGCATCATAAGCCATCACACTGTGATCGGTGGGGATGAACAACCTGCCGTTAACTGAAACTGGGCCTACGGCTCCCGCATGCCGGTTCACCATGTGCTCGGGTCCCGGATCCCCGTACCAAAGGACACTCAGTCCATCACGGACTCTCGTATCACTATTACTCGAGGTATTCCCGGCATTGCCGTATTGGTGAGACCAGTCGTCCGTACCGGGAAGTCGTCCTCGGGTGAGTAGAGACCAGCCGTTACGGAATGTTTGGGTGGCTTGTTTTTCCTTCATTAACCCGGTTGATCCAAGCCAGGGAACAACTTCACCCTTGATTATCTTCAGCACCTGCTCGGGTTCGCCTGGCATGCCAAGGCAAATGACACCACCACCCGGCTTCAGATGCCTTACCACTGATTGTGCACGTCCGGGAACCTGTCCGTTGAGAAGTAGCGTATCCGAGGTGATCAGGTTGGCAAAGTAGTTTGGATAAGGAACCGGAGAGCCCGCTGGGACGTGATCAATGATAATGCGCGAACCGTAAAGCCCGGTAGTGGATAATTTGGCACGGGCAGCCGTTACCTTGTCCCCATCCGGATCAATGCCGTAGATCAGCAATTCACTACGCTTGGCCAACTGGTAAGCCAATCTGCCGTTCTCGGCACCGAGGATCAGGCAAAATCCACGTGTCATACCGGATTCCTCGAGAATATCCTGTGCAGCTGTCGCATAGGTTTTAGAGAGGGCATCTTCCGGGAAGGGATCTGCAATGGTAGTATTTAACGGTACAGCGGTGTTCTTCGCCGGAGGTGCAAAACAGTAGATTTCACCCTCAGTGGTGCTGACAAATAACCGCCCATCCGCAATAGCAAGACCTCGCGCTTCCCCTTTAATCTTTGACTGCCATTTCGGTTTGCCTGTCAAAATGTCCAGCACAGTCACATCACCGATCGCGCCGGCCACTACCGAATTTCCTGTCACCACCAGCGAAGATTCATTCTTGGAGTTGAACCGCCACTTGATACCGCCCTGCTTAAATTCATCGATTTTCGCCTTCAGTTCTTTATACTGTTCCTGTTTTGCATTGAAGTCCTGGCGGCTTTTTTCATATTTTTTCGCAGCTGTCGCATAGGTAGAGCTTGCCGCTTTCACCGATTCTCGCGCCGCCGCATGACCGGGCGTTTCGGATTCTCCCCCGCCGGTCAATTCCTCGAGTCGCAGCTTAGCCGCAACCAATTTCGCCTCGAGTAATTTTGCGTCCTTCAGTTCGGAGGGCGCTTTATGTCGGGTAATCGCTCTTGTTAAATCGTTCATTTTCAGATCAAGTGGATGCCGTTTTCGTGTCGCTGCGGCATGTTCACTGTGGTCAACGGCAATAATTTCCTGGCCGTTCGCCATGTAGGCCATGTCACCGGCCATGGTCATGCGCCGGGCAAGGAACCAGCCAAATCCGGTCCTGCCCCGTTTCTGATCGAGAGCGAGCACATGGTGCTCGGCAAGGGAATAAAGCTGATCATTGGCAAGCATTGCGTCCGTGCCGCCGATCTGCCCGCCACCGTCACCCCTCCATGATGGCGCCGACTTGTAGATTCGCTCGCCATTGGAGCGCCTGATTGCCGCAGGCATTGAACGCCCGGATGGAACAAATAGAATATCCTTTGAAGCAAGCATGTAGCCTTGCGGAGAGAGATCATCGCGGCCGGCATCGCGCTGACTGATCCAGTCGTTTTTCCAGATAATCTCTCCGGTCGTGGCATCGACCGCATAGAGGTAAACCGTTTCATGTGGAAAAACTCCAGCACCGAAATAAGCAATGCCGCTATCAATCAGAACACCGGTACGCACCGGCCAGCGTGAGGTCATTCTGGCACGGGCGAGAATGCGCTCATCCCTCGGACCGGCTCGACGTTTCCAGATCAGTGTCCCCGATACAGCATCAAGGCAATAGACACAGCCGTCATCTGACCCTGTATATACTCGTCCATTGGCTACAGTTGGTGCTAGACGGATCGGACCATCAGTGAAGAACGTCCAGTGCTCGGTTCCACTTGCCGCATCCCTGCAGTGAAGCCTACCGTCAACCGATGACCCGAAATAAACTCGCCTCGCTGCAATCGCCACGTGGAACACGTCATCGAAACGGATCCGGGAACGCAGTTTCTTGCCCTCATGCACCTTGTCGTGAGGTCCAGAAAACGCGCGTTTCGGTGGCACTGGTGATTTATAGGTCCAGCTCAAGGTAAGCGGTGAACCAAGTGAATCTGGGGTAGATCCAACACGCGAGTTGTCATGCATATATGTCGGCCAGTCGGAAGCCGCGCAAATAGCTGTGGTGGCGATGGTAAAAACAATTGCAAAAAATCCCCGCAAAACATAATTCATAATAAACGATTGTGGCAGGTAAGTTCCTGATAACAAGCAATTCCAAGGGATAGTGTAGAACATAACATGTGCTCTCCATCTTTTCGTATAGACCTTGTTTCAGGATAAGTTGTAACGATACATGTATTCATATTACAAATTTCCATGACATACAGGAACCGAATCACGTCTTAAATATGAGTTAGAATAACGGCTTAAACTGTTTTATTTCATTCCTCGCATTATAAAATAATGTGAGATTTTATATA
>JABSSR010000294.1 GCA_013213965.1 Verrucomicrobiales bacterium
AGCACCCAAGCAATATTGCATACAGCTAATTCAGTTATTTGCCATAATTCTGGCCGGAGGGACAAGAAATTGTGGAGTGAAAATGTCACCAATGAAAATGTCAGAGTAGTGGCAATGACTGATGAGAATGCTGAAGCTCAGCTAGTGGTGGATGAGATTCTGGAAATGACTGCCACAGAAAAGAGAAAGTATGAAGACTTTGCTGTCTTATTCAGAATGAACAGTCAGTCCAGACTCTTCGAAACAAAATTAAGGGAATATAAAATACCTTACAGGGTCATCGGGGGGCAGTCCTTCTTTGATCGTCGTGAAATTAAGGATCTTATTGCGTATTTGAGCATAATTAGAAATCCTGATGATGACATTAATCTTTTAAGGATTATCAATAATCCTCCACGGGGGATTGGAGTTTCAAGTATTGAAATTGCAACAGAGCAGAGTCGTGAACTTGGAGTGAGTCTTAATGAGGTTTTACAAAGTGAAGATTATCAAAAGAAGTTACCTCAGAGATCACGATTATCAGTAAAGAAATTCATTGATATGTTAGAAGGCTATCGAGATCCGATGGTGTCGTCGTTCAGTGGTTTTGGAACACTGTTCTCACAACTTGTCGATGAGATAGATTTTGTTGATTATATGGGAAGAACTTGCAAAACCGTCACTGAACGCGAGCAGAGAAAGCTAAATGTTGCAGATTTTTTAGAATCTTTGCGTGATTATGAGTCCAGTGAAAGGAAGAATGGTCTGCAGGGGTTCCTTGATAATGTTGCATTACAACAAGACCGTGAAGATGAAGAGGATGGATTTGGTGTTAATTTAATTACTCTTCATGCAGCAAAGGGCCTTGAGTTTCCAGTGATTTATCTCGTTGGCCTTGAGGAAGGGGTTCTTCCTCACAAGAGATCATTAGAGGAGGGGACTAAGGATGAGGAACGGAGGCTCTTTTACGTTGGGATGACGAGAGCAATGGAAAGGCTGACAATGAGTTTTTGTTCGATGAGGGTTAAGTATGGGGAAGAAGTGCATTGCGAGAGGAGTTCGTTCCTTGATGAGATGGATCCCCAATACGTTGATGTTTTCTCTAATGAAGAACTTTCTTCAGGTCCGATAGAGGAAGATCATGCGATGGCATATTTTGCACGGATGAAGGAAATGCTCGAAGAGGAATGAGATTATTATCTTTGATGAATTTCGAATCCACAAACTTATCCTTATAGGCATGACAAGAAAAAGTGCCCACCGACAACGAGTTTGCAAAGGATTGCAAGATCATCTAAGATTCAAGTAATGGCACTTAATCGCCGAGACTTTTTTAGAATGGGGGGCCTGTCGCTCGGTGTAATTTCACCCTTAGGATTGTCTTTGCCTGAGGTGTTGGCAAATGAAGCGGCCAGTGGAGGCGGCAAGCAGATCAATGTCATCTTCATGTTTCTCCAAGGTGGAGCGAGTCACATCGACATGTATGACATGAAGCCCGACGCTCCTGAGGAAATTCGTGGTAAGTATAATCCGATTCGCACGAATATTCCCGGGCTGCATCTAAGTGATCAATTGCCCAAGCTTGGTCAATGCGCTGATAAATTTTCCCTAATTCGCTCCATGCATTCTTTCTGCTCCAAGCACGGGGAAGGCGATGTGGATATCATGTGCGGCAGTCCTCGTGATAAAAACTTGCAGGCACCGGGGATTGGCGCGGTTCTGAGTCTTCAACAGAAGCAGCATGCGGCGGTTCCGCCATTCGTTCACTTGGGAGACATGAAACATCCGGCGCACAGTGCTCCCGGTTACGGGGGATATTTGGGCAGGGCCTATGATCCCTTCCTCATCAAGCAGGACCCCAATGCTACAGATTTTTCCGTTCGGACATTTGATTCAGCGGAAGGAGTCGATGTGAGTCGGTTGGCTGGTCGTAAAAATCTTTTGCGATCTCTTGATCTTTTTCAGGCGAATCGAGAGAAACAGCTTGAGTTTGCTCGAGCGCACAATTCCTTTACTGAGAAGGCTCTGGACCTTGCCGCTTCGACCAAGGCGAAACAGGCATTTGATCTCTCTAGGGAACCAAGAAAATTGCGCGATGCATATGGCCGTAACA
>JABSSR010000295.1 GCA_013213965.1 Verrucomicrobiales bacterium
AAAATCAAAAGAAGAGAGAAATCAAAGCTCCACTCAACGCAGATGGCGCGACGGGGCTATGGCATGCTTTGGGCTTCTCCATCTTAACCTTTACTGCATGGTCAATTATAATACAGTACGCCCCTAATCTTGTCGGAATTGATGCTAACAAATACAACCCTGTCATTCTCAGGCTTATTCCTCTCGGACTCATCCTTTATGCAATGTGTTATCATGCTATCCTTGAACGTTTCGGTAAGAGGACATTATTATTATTTGTCGTATTGGGATGGTTCGTACCACTTCTGACTAGTTCTATTTTAGGAGTTAGAGGAATTGAAACTATCCCAGTTTTACTTGCTGGCCTCTCCGCTATCGCTTCTCCAGTTTACTTGTTGGGTCTGCCCATGGTTAACCCCTCAGGCGATGATAGATTAATGCAAATATCAGGATATTTTTCATTGTTTGCTCATTCGGCCCTACTCATTTTCTTATGGTGGACTTTGAACCGACACAAGTTCAGGATCCAAAAAGAAGTATCCAATCAAGAATCATCACCATAATAGTCCGACTCAAAATCATAATCCTGATAATAATTTCACTTTTATATCATTTATAGACTTTTAAATCTGAACGCTTGGCAGCCTGACCCAATGCAGGCATTATATTTTTTAGATGAGTAAATATCGCACCTCACCACTTCCAACCACACAGATGCCACCAGGCATCCCGTACATCATATCCAACGAAGCCGCTGAACGTTTTAGCTTTTACGGAATGAAAGCGGCTCTGGCAATTTTCCTAGCCAATTATTTAGGTGTTCTTGGGGGAAATAATCTCACTGAGGCCTCCGCCACTGCTTACGTTTCTTGGTTCAATAGTGCTGTCTACTTAACCCCGCTCTTGGGAGCTATCATTGCCGATGCATTCTTTGGAAAATACAGTACTATCGTCAGCTTATCGATCGTTTATTGCTTAGGGCATCTCTGCCTTGCTCTAATGGGCATAGGCGGATTAGTTGAATTTTGGCTCCTTGCAGGTTTAGGGCTAATAGCATTGGGAGCAGGCGGCATCAAACCATGTGTCTCTGCCCACGTCGGAGACCAATTTGGAATCAAGAATCAACACCTTATTACCAAAATATTTAATGTTTTTTATTTTTCCATCAACTTCGGTGCCGTCATCTCTAATCTGTTGATACCTTGGGTTTTGAAATGGCATGGCCCTCACCTAGCCTTTGGCATACCAGGAGTATTGATGGCCCTAGCAACCCTATTCTTCTGGATGGGAAGGCAGAAATTTGCCCATATTCCAGCAAGGGGTTCTTCGTTCATAAAGGAACTCTTCAGTAAAGAGGGCAAAAGCGCTATTGCTAAACTCATTCCCCTTGTCCTTTTTGTTGGCATGTTCTGGTGCCTATTTGATCAGACCGCCAGCAGACTTGTCTTCCAAGCCGAAAGGATGAATAGAGAAATTTTTGGATTGGAAATCCTCCCCTCGCAGATTCAAGCAGCAAACCCTTTTTTAATTCTTGTCCTTATCCCAGTATTTACTTTCGCCATCTATCCGGCAGCCGAAAGAATAGTTAAATTGACTCCACTCAGAAAAATTGGAGCTGGTCTCACTTTAATGGCTGTAGCTTTTATAGTTGTTTCACTATCCCAGGAGGCCATTGATCGCGGTGAGACTCCTCATGTCAGTTGGCAACTACTCGCTTATTTAATCCTAACTTCAGCGGAAGTAATGGTATCAATCGTTGCACTTGAATTTTTCTATACTCAAGCCCCTAGAAAAATGAAGTCTCTTATGATGGCAATTTTCCTTAGTGCAGTATCTGTAGGAAATACATTCACTGCCATCGTTAATCAACAGATTCAAGTTGATGGCCCCGATAGAAAAGGTTCTAAGGTAGAAAGTTCTCAGGATAGCAAATCTCAAGTGACTAGATTAGCTGGATACGATGGGAAATTAAATACATTCGATGACTTGTTAATTGGAGAAAGGACAGTTGAGTCTTCGGTGACCGAATTGCTATCACAGACAGCAACTAATATAGAAGAATATTATAATAGAAATGAAAAGCTCCCCTTAAAATGGCAGGATCTTCCTAAGGACCCTTGGGGATCTCAACTCAATTATCAACTAGTCAGTGCAAAAGAAGCCAAGCTAACTAGTAATGGCCCCGACAAAACTTCAAAAACAGAATGGGACCTAGGGCTAAATATAGCAGTCAAAGAAGAGCCGAAAAATCTTCAAGGAACTTGGTTATATGAAGCTAAAAAGAAAAAAGGCATGATCGATTCAGAACCGAAGGAAAATTCTTCTCTTCTCTCACTTGAGTTTACTGCAGGAGGAGGGCTCACACTCGACGGCGCTGACTATTATTGGTTCTTCACCAATCTTATGATTGGCACTGCCCTATTATTCATTCCTTTTGCTTTAATCTATAGGCCTAAAACATATCTTCACGAAAAAGAAGATACCCAAGGCCCCTTTACCGTATGGGTTTTGCAAAGTACGCGACATTAACTATTGATAAATAGCATCAACCATATCAATAGCTTTTGGGCCAGGAAGGACTCCGTAATTCATCTGATTCATTGTGTACGCAAAGGCAATGCGATTCTAGGGATCAGCAAAGGCATGGGAACCGCCCGCCCCAGAATGGCCATATAAACGTTTAGATTTTCCATGCAAAGCACTATTCCCTGAACCCAATAACTCTTCCATCTGCGAGAGTGCCTTTTTGGAAACGATCGTCTTTCCTTCTCACTCTCCTTGATTCGCAAATTGATGCCCTAGATCAAAACGAATCCTTGAGCGCAACAAGATCGGGATCTTTCCGAGCCACATCCAATAAACTCTGGTCAAGATCAAATGATTTTCTTAGGCAGTCAAAAGCGGTATCAACATCACCAATTACAGCCTGATAGCACCCCTTGTTGTAAAAATAAATTGCGTCCTTCCTAACTGATTCAGGAGCTTCTTCGAGCAAAGCTAGAGCCTCGTCTGTGCGATTCATTTCATGGAGACAATATGCTCCTTGAATGAACCCAGCTCCACTCTGTGGCTCCATCCGTTGAAGTTCCTCACTAAGGGCGTACGCCTCGTCCCATTTACACTCCTTTAGCAACAAAAGAATTTTTATCTGCAGAATTGATGGAGTCAGAGGAAAAGACCTCTCAACTTCTTTCAACTCGTCCCATGCGTCGTCATACATTTCCAATTCGTAATATCCACGAACGGCCTGTAATCGTAACTCACTGTTTGAAGAAGGATCATTAAGGTAAGACATCAATGTTGAATTCTTGTCGGTAACAAACGATTGATTCGGATCTCTAAATGGTCAAGCCCAAGAACTAATTTTACTCATCATTAATAACTCCGATAGCCTGTAAATTTTTCCGAATTTGCTGATTCTTTGGATCAATCCTAAGCGCACGCTCCCATGCTCTTTGTGCGCCAACCTTTTCACCCTGCCTAACCAGAGCAAGGCCCAGAT
>JABSSR010000296.1 GCA_013213965.1 Verrucomicrobiales bacterium
CATTAATATCAGCGCCACGACCTCGAAAGCCTTCCGTAAAAGATACCTCGTTCGGGTTCTGAGTCGGCACTGCGGTATTGTCGTTGCCAGAAACATCAATATAGTTGTCCTCGAACGAGTAGTAGGCAAGAATTCCTGGAGGCGGCGGTGATGGCCAACTCAGCGGGTCGTTCGGGTCAGTTCCCTTAGCAATCTCGATCCCGTCTGCGTATCCGTCATCATCGGTGTCACTCTCAAGAGGATCGGTGCCGGCCGTGATTTCAAAGCCGTCGGCGAGGCCGTCGTCGTCGCTGTCCTCGTTCCGAGGATTTGTATTGTGCACGTTGATCTCGTCACCATCGCTGAGCTCATCTTCGTCGGTGTCGGCCTTATTAGGCTTGGTCCTTAATTCATACTCTTCAATATTGGTGAGTCCGTCATTGTCATCGTCACCTTCAGGATCATCGACTCCGTACTTCTCCTCCCACGAATCAGGTAACCCGTCACCGTCCGCGTCTTCCTGAGAAGCTCCAATTGGACTAGTTCCATCAGCTAATGCCTGAATGGATCCTTCGGGAAGCACTTCTCTCCAGACAGCAACATCGTCAACCAGACCGCGGTAGTTGTCTCCGCCTCCGTTGCTTCCACCTACGAGGAGGTTGCCGCTTCCATTTGGTGCGCGTTTACCGCCTGTCCAATCAACTTCACCGTTGAGGTAGATAGTACCAACGTCAGCATCTCCGTCGTAGACCCATGCGGCGTGTATCCACTCACCTTCAAGGGCGCTGAGGTTAGTCGCACCATTAGTGTCAGCTCCCCAGTGTGCCTGATGGAGGAATCCACCGTTACGGATACCGTTGTGGATACCCTGGCTGGTTTGTCCCCAGAGGAACTTATTACCGCCCAAGTCACTGGGTTTGATCCAGGCTGATAGAGTGTAGCTGTTCTCACCTTCAACATCCTGAATCAAACCGGTCATATCAATGCCTGGAAAATTAAGGAAACCCCCATTAAAGCTCGCACCAGTCGTAGACGTTGGTCCACTTTCAGCACCTTCAACATCAAAGGTCACATCGCCGTTAACTTCTCCGTCGTTAGCATTACCACTTAAATCAACGGCATTATCTTCAAAATCCAGGTAAAGTATTGGCGCGGGAATCGCTCCCTTACTGTTTTCATCATTAGGATCGGTTCCTCCAGCAATTTCACCGCCATCAGAGTAACCGTCACCGTCCGTGTCGGCATTGTTCGGATCGGTCCCGGTATTTTCCTCATCGACTAAGATCCCGGTATTGGTTTCAACTCCATCCAAGAGTCCGTCACTGTCCGTGTCCTCTTTTTTAGGGTTCGTTCCGGTATCAGTGGCACTGACGTAGGTGCCGGTATTGGTCTCAACGGCATCACTGAGTTCGTCCTCATCCGTGTCCACCTTGGTCGGGTCGGTTCCGGTCTCCTCGTACTCATCAATGTCCGTTAACCCGTCCCCGTCAAAGTCTCCGGTCCCTGAACCAGGGCCAGGACCCTCACCGTTACCGTTCAAATCATCAAGGTTATCAACGAGCGCTTCTTCCCATGCATCGGGAATTCCGTCATTGTCGGTGTCGAGATTAAACTGATCAGTAGCCATACCGTTGCCCAGTTCATCAAGGACAAGGCCAACGCCCTCATCACC
>JABSSR010000297.1 GCA_013213965.1 Verrucomicrobiales bacterium
TGCCGATACTGAAATAGGCCATCCGACTACTCGATGGTCGCCCAAGCCCTCAAGGATTTTCAATCAGTCTTGGAGCTTTCCGATGTTTTTGGGACAGATGGTGATGTCCCCAGTATGTCCTGAAATTTTTCACGTTGTCTGGCACTCAGATCAGTGGCCTGAAGTGCGGATCGCGCTGCATTCGGATCAGTATCATACCACCTTTCAATTACTTCTCCCATCAGATGTGTCTGGTGCCCATCGTTTCCGATGCTATTGGCCCATGAAAGTGCAGAAGCAGGATCGCTACCTGATATGTTCCTAACTAGTTCTCCGGTCGCGGCGTCCCGGGCCTCTCCTGCAGGCATGTCGGCAATCCATTCGCTTGCGGCCAGACTATCGGACCTGAGCCACCTTCCGGCGACTCTTTCAACTGCGTGGCGACGGATATTGTCGGATTCAGGAAGTTCGAGAGCCCATTCTGCTGCTGCTTGAGGATTGGAATGAGCCCACCTCTCAGCGACTCTTTCGGCCGCCTCTCGCTGGATGTGCTGTGATTCGGGAAGTTCGAGGACCCATTCAGCGGCTTCGGCTGGATTCGCTGTGGCCCAGCGCCCTGCGAGTTCTCTCGCGATGTCTCTGTGAATGCTCTCTCGGGTCCCTTGACTCGACAAGGATGATGATATTTCAGAGAATATCTCTGCGGCCTGTTTTGGATTGTATGCGGATATTTCCTCAATGATGGACATCGTGGCCCTGTCCCTGTTCTCTCCCTCCATTCCTAATGCCCACTCTAAACTTTCTGATGTTTCTTGCCTTGCCCAGCGCCGTGCAACGCTTTCAATTACGGAGTGCCTTTCGTAAGGATCTGCGATTTCGAGAGCGAAAGCGCTCGCTGCTGCGGGGTCTGTTCTTGCCCAGACGCCGGTTGACCCTCTCAGAGCGCGCTCACGGTGAGCTGGATCTGTCAGACTCATGGCCCAGTCGAGGGCCGCTGACTGGTCCTGTTCTGCCCAGATATGTGCAGCGGCATGGACCCAGTCAAGGGTACGCTCAGATTTTGGGATTTGTGTCACGTAACCCGCAGCACCGACCGGATCTGTGTGTGCCCATTCGTGGACGATTCTTTCCATTGCCCTTGACTGTTCGGAAGGGACCAATGTATCGGTCCAAGCGAGGGCGGATCTCGGATCCTTTCGACCCCAGTGCGATGCGACCCGCTCGATGAATTCACGACGTTTTTTTCCGGGTGATAACTGAGCAAGTAATGAGGAAACAGTTGCAGGGTCGATGCGTTTACCACT
This sequence comes from Verrucomicrobiales bacterium, assembly GCA_013213965.1. GTDB lineage: Bacteria > Verrucomicrobiota > Verrucomicrobiia > Verrucomicrobiales > DEV007 > EC70. The sequence goes on from JABSSR010000297.1 coordinate 1,284, forward strand.
TTCTATTTGTTCAATGACGTGCCGTACCGGGTCCTTTTCTTGTATCTCTAAAGGGTCTTCTTCATGGTCGGAGTCATTATCTTTTTGCCGGTCCCTTTTGTTTAGATTCCTTTTCGCAGAGCCATTGCCTTGATCTTCAGGTGATATTTTTTTTGCATATTTTAGATTTGTTTCAGTTGCTGATTCCTTCGAAGAGAAAAGGAACCGGTCTGTGATCATGCCGAAACCGAACGATGCTATTGCGATAATTAGCAGGCCTGACTTGTAGTTCATGTTCACTGGCTCTGTTAGTTCGATTAAATTAATGGGGAGGATTCCTATTTTCTATGGCTTTGAAGAAAGTGTCAATGCTCTGCTGAGTTGTAATGTGATAATGGACTATGTTAGACTCTCTAATATGACAAGTAGACGACAATTACTGAAAACATATGCACCTGCCGTGGCGATGACCTCATTTCCTGGAATCCTATCGGCGAAAAATCCTAATACTCGCCTGCGTGTTGGAGTCATGGGTCTGAGTCGGGGCAAGGCTCATATTGCGGGTTTTACTGGAATTGATAATGCTGAAATAGCCTACGTATGTGATGTGGATAAGAACCGTCTGGCCAGTGGTGTTAAGTATGCCGCTTCTAGGCAGGGAGGGAATGAACCTAAAGGGGTCACTGACTTCCGTGAAATTCTTGAAGACAAAGAAGTGGATGTGCTTTCAATTGCGGCTCCGAACTTTTGGCATGCACCGGCTGCGATTTTAGCCTGTGATGCCAAGAAGCAAGTCTATGTAGAAAAGCCGGGAAGTCATAATGCTCATGAAGCTGAACTGATAGTGGAGGCTGCGCGAAAGAATAAGTGCCTGGTTCAGATGGGTAATCAGCGTCGTAGCTTGCCGTCTTACCGTGAGGGCATTAGCAAGATCAAGGACGGGGTCCTTGGTAATCTGCGCTACGCACGGTGCTGGTATGATAATGGCCGTCCCTCAATTGGTCACGGCAAGAAGGTGCCCGTACCCGATTGGCTTGACTGGAACCTTTGGCAGGGACCTGCACCGGACCGTCCTTACAAAAGTAACCTGGTCCATTATAACTGGCACTGGCACTGGCATTATGGGGGAGGAGAACTTGCCAATAATGGTGTCCATGCACTCGACATCGCACGGTGGGGACTGGGCGTTGATTTTCCGATACGGGTCACCTGCAACGGTGGGCGATATCATCATGATGACGATCAGGAAACTCCTGACACGGCTGACGCGACTTATGATTTTGGTAAGGTCGGTATCAGCTGGCATGGTAGCAGTTGTCTGCAGCGGAAGCATGAGAAAAATAGTTTTGTTAGTATTTACGGAGACAAAGGGACCATGGCTTTTGAGAGTTCAGGGTATCGCATTTACGATATGGATGGGAAGGTCACTGAAGAAAACATTCCTCCTTTTACGGACTTGCCGCACTTTAAGAACTTTGCCGCTGCGATACGAGAAGGCTCAGGTTTGAACGCTGAGATCAGCGATGCCCAGAAAA
>JABSSR010000298.1 GCA_013213965.1 Verrucomicrobiales bacterium
AGAATCACGACGCTTGAATGACGTTCGTGAACAATATGAAAAAATCAGTTCTGAACTAAAAGAGCGGCAAGAAAAAGCTTCTGGTCTAGAGGCCGAAATTGAAAGATTAAAAAAACTCTCCAGCCGTCTCAAAGAAGAAACAAATGACTATGAGGTTAAAGCACAAAAATATCATACAGTCCGCAGTGAAATAGAAAAACTGGACGCCAGAACCGGTGAGCTCGGTTCATTGCAAACCAAATTAAAAAAAGTTCAAGATCAACTGAAACAATCACAAAAAGATAAAGGTCTTGTAGAAGGTGAGGTCAAGCATCTCAAAGATAAAAAGAAAACGCTCTCCAAGGCAGTGACTCCTGAATGGGGCACTGTTCATCTTTTCGGTGTCTCCGTCATTGAACAAATTGATCAATTAGAAAATCTAATTTCCTCTCAAGATAAAAAGGAAGGAGCTCATCTGACCAGTTCATTAGAAGAAATCCATAATTCTCTCTTGGCTGTTCTTGCCGGTCACAACGTGGAGTTATTTTCTCCTCATGAAAAAGATCAGGTCAACGCCGAGGACAAAGATAAGATTGAAATAATTGATGGACCAAAGGGCACCAAAAAGAATCCCGCAGTGATACTTTCAACAATCCGCCCTGGTTACATCTGTCTTAATGATGAAAATGGCAAGTCGACAGTACTGAGAAGAGCAAAGGTCAAGACGTCAAAAGCTAAATAGAAATTGGAAAGGCCTCTATTTTAGCCTGTGGTCTGCTTTTTCACTTTCTGGCTTCAATTTTCGTTCTCGGTTCCTAAAATAAAAAGACCCTATTTTATTGGGCTCCTGTCTTATGACACCAATGTTAAAACAGTATACCTCTATCAGGAAAAGTCTTCCTGATGATGCACTGTTATTTTTTCGGCTCGGAGACTTTTATGAATTGTTTATGGACGATGCGAAAGAGGCAGCTGGACTCCTAGGAGTCGCGCTTACCAAACGCAACGGAATGTCAATGTGCGGGGTACCACATCATGCCGCAGAATCATACATCGGTAAATTAGTTAAGGCGGGTAAGCGGGTCGCCATTGCTGAACAGATCGGTGAAGTCAAACCTGGTAAAATAGTTAAACGTGAAGTGACGCAAATCATCAGTGCAGGAACGGTCAATGATCTGAACCTCTTGGACCAAAACCGCAACAATTTTCTTGCGGGCATCTACTTCAGCAACCGCCGTTACGGGCTCGCTGCCTTGGACCTTACGACAGGACATTTCCGAATAGCAGAATTTTCTGTTATCGATGAACTCGAAGATGAGCTGAGCAGGTTATCTCCTTCAGAACTGATTTATTCTGATGAGCAGCAAGACAAATTCGACCATATTAATGAAAATGCTATTCCCTACGAAAGTTATTCATTTTTGAAGGATGAGGCTGAGGAAAGCTTACTCGAGCATTTCGGTACTCATTCTCTGGATGGATTTGGTTGCGCAGGAATGGAATCCGGAATATCTGCCGCTGGCGGAATCTATCACTACGTTAAAACTACTCTGCGACGTAACGTCAATCACATCAGGAGTCTGTCAGTTTACCAGTCAAATGCGCATGTTCTAATTGATGCCTCCAGCGCTCGTAACCTTGACCTTGTGGAGCATCGGATCGGCCGTCAGCACACCCTTTTAGGAGCACTGGATAGGACCAAAACACCTATGGGCGCTAGAAAATTAAGGGCCTGGATTCTGAATCCACTCCGCGACGCGGATACGATAACTTCAAGACATGATCTAATTGAATCGCTCGTTTCTTCCCCCTTTCAACTTTCCAAAATTCGTGATTCACTCTCTGAGGTCAGGGACATCGAACGGACCGTGGGGAGATTGAGCGGAGGATCAGGCAACGCAAGGGACCTTCAAGCACTTGCAAAATCAATTCTCGCTATTCCCGAGGCAAAAGATCACTTAACAGCTCTGGGAGGCGGGCCACTTGCCTCTGAACTCATAACTAGAATGCGAGCATTCAAGGAATTAGTTGAATTATTAGAGACGGCAATCGCTGATGAGCCTCCGGCAACGCTCAAGGATGGTGGAATGTTCCGGGACAATTACAACGAACAGCTGGACGAACTAAGAGCTGCATCCACTGAAGGTAAACAGTGGATCGCTCAATTGCAGAACGAAGAAGCAGAAAGGACCGGCATCAAGTCTCTAAAAGTGAAATACAATAATGTTTTTGGGTACTTCATTGAAATCACCAAGGCTAACCTTGCAAATGTCCCTGAAGATTATACTCGCAAACAAACCACTTCGAACGCGGAACGGTTTATCACGCCAGCACTAAAAGAAGTCGAAAATAAAATCCTAGGAGCTGATGAGAGAGCCAAGCAGCTAGAATATGAGGAGTTTCTTAAAGTACGAGATAAGACTCTTGAAAGCCTTGATGAATTACAGGACACGGCTGATGCCCTTGCCGAAATTGATGTGTTGGTAAGCCTCGCCGAAACTGCGCGCCTTTTTGCCTATTGCCGCCCAACAATAACTAATGGGAAAAAACTAAAGATCGTAGAAGGAAGGCACCCGGTCCTTGATCAAAGC
>JABSSR010000299.1 GCA_013213965.1 Verrucomicrobiales bacterium
ATATATCAACCAGAACCCAGAGATTAAAGATAACTACTGGATCATCCCGGCGTCATGGATACCCGGTTATGACGGCCCACCCCTTAAGATCCCTATCCCATTTGAAGTTGGGTTCTTGTTCAAGACAATACCTGAAAGGGTGATGGCTCTTTACTTTGGTATGGTCAAGTGCATTGATGATAATGTAGGGCGTGTTCTGAAAGCACTTCGCGAAGAAAATATTTTGAACAGAACACTGATCGTTTTTACTTCTGATCATGGAGACATGTGCGGTGAGTTAGGACGACACAATAAGGGGATCCCTTGCGAAGGTTCGGCAAGGATTCCATTCTTGATCCGAGCCCCCGGTCTTATTAAGCCAGGTACTATTGTTCGCGAAGCATTAGGGACCGTCGATTTCAAGCCGACTCTGCTAGGTCTTCTCGGAGTTAATTCAGAAGAAGCTCATGAGGGCCGGGACGCTTCTGATCTTCTTAGGACCGGTAAGACTCCGGATAATTGGGAAGACGTGACTTTTGTAAGAATCGGTAATGCAGAGAATAAGGGAAGGGCATGGTTCGGGGCCTTTAGCAGGAATTATAAACTAATTCTTTCAGGGTCTGACCGGGCCGGATTCTTTGATCTGAAGAATGATCCTAACGAACTTCGTAATAGCATTGATTTGCCTGAACACCGTGAAAAGATACGGTTTCTTGCTAGGGCACTCAATAAATATGGTCAAAAGCATAAGGACCCCCTGATGGAGTTAAATGCAATTCGATCTGACCTGAAATGGGCCATCGAAGGGACCGGTCCTTATGGGCCGGCTCCCCGGTAATTATTTGCTAACCACTTCTATCGAGCCCCAGTATCCGAACTCGTTGTGCCAGTCATTGGCTTTGTTCTCCAGCACCAGAGGAATTTTTTTGCCGGCATATTCAGAGAGGTCCAAATCAAATTCCAACCACTGGTCTTTTACCTGTTCATTGCCAACGATCTTATCATAGATAACTTTATTCCCGGCTCTTACACGTAACTGCCAGTCACCATGAGCATGGTAACTTGCCTTGACTTTAAGGACAGTTTTTTTACCACTTGGGATTTCCAAATCACGATAAATTTCACAGGGCACTTCTTTGTCTTTGGGATGAGTTTGAACTGCAATTTCATTGCGGAAACTCTTGATGGGTCGAACGCCCCCTTCTCCCACGTTACGTACCTTAAAGCCTGGAGCAATTTTCTGTATGTACTTTTGCCATGAGGGGTCAGGTCCTGATTTCTTCGCAGATTTTTTCACAGCCATCCTGCGCGGCACAAGTTCCTGCAATAAGGGAATCTTTCCGGCAACAGCAACGGTCAATGCTTTTGCTGAATGCTCAGGAACCATTGGTTCGATTGCATACCATAGCATTCTTGGAATGTTATGATCATTGGCATCTTTCTCGTGTTTTACCAGCTCAGTGAGGATTGGCCAACGCTGATCAAATTCCATTCTCTGTGTAGCTGCCGCTAGATATACCCGAACTACGGGAGATGGATCGTTAGTCGCCATTGAGGTGAATATTTTATGTGCTTTAGCAGAGGGATTTTGATCTTCACATAGTAGCTGAATCGTCCAGGCCCTCACATATTCGTCATCGTGTTTCAAAAGGTTCTCCATTTTGGCCTCACTAAGTAGACCAGTGACATGCGCAGCCCATAAGGCTCTGAGTCTTTTCCCCGAGGTTTTGGCATTTTGAAATAATTTTTCCAGACTTTTGCCGACAACCTGTTTATCCAAATTACCTTCAGAGGCTCTGTGGTGTAGAATGACTCGGGCATGCCTGACGTACCAGTCATTGGGATGGTTTTGCATTTCGGCAAGTTCGAGGTCAGAGAGTTTAGAGAGGTTTGGACGCTTTATTTTCTTAGCATTCTTAGGCATGATCCGATAAACTCTTCCGCTGTCTGGAAAATTAATCGCATTGCCGCATACGTCCGTATCATGCCAATCGAGGATGTACACACCGCCATCCGGACCAATTTCCACGCTGAATCCTACCCAGGCGAGATCGTTAACTGGAAGGAAATCCGCGCCATGTTTACCAACGTATCCTGAACCTTTCTTTTCCATAAAATCGACGAGGACTTCATGCTGGTGAATGTTACACATGAATAATTGATCCCTATAAGAGGCAGGGAAAGTATCAGCCAAGTAGAATCTTGCACCTCCATGAGCAGACAAGTGGCGATGATCTCGGATCGTTTCGATCGGCTTGTAAACGTAAGGGTTCTTATGAGCTTTACTTTGTTTGGTGAAGTATCCTCCCTGAACAACATGGAAGAGATGAGGGATCACGCAGCACGTTGCGAAGCCCTGACCGACATCATTGAAATCAAATCCCCATGGATTGGACAGGCCATGGGCAAAGACCTCAAACTGTTTTTTTACGGGATGAAATCTCCAAATTCCTCCGTCAATAAAATCACGTTCATCCTTGGCTGTTCCAGGCTTGCCGACGTATGACTGCGTAAAGACCCCATGACAACCATATAACCAACCGTCCGGCCCCCAGATGAAGCTGTTCAGTGTTTCGTGACGATCATTGATGCCCCACCCGTCAAGAAGTATCTCAGGTTTGCTGTCAGGTTTATCATCACCATTCGCATCCGGTATGAATAGCAGGTTTGGGGGAGCTCCAACGTAGATTCCTCCGAACCCAGTAGCGATTCCCGATGAAAAAGAAAGTTTGTCAGTGAAAAGTTTTTTCTTATCGAAGACCCCATCACTGTCAGTATCTTCAAGGATTTGAATTTTTGTTCCTTCACCTTTTTTATGGGAGCGACGGTTCACATAGTTACCGTTTTCGAGGGTCCAGAGACGCCCCCTATTATCAAAGCAAAATGCGATCGGTTCACCTATGTCAGGTTCTGCTGCAAAGATGGATACTTCGAATCCTTTTGGTATGGACATTTTTGCTAATGCTTCTTTTGGTTTTAGGAACGGCGCATTACTTGTTTTGTGCTGTTTTTTTTGTGCGGATGCAGAGTTCACCATGAAGGCAAAGCAAAGAGTAGGGATCGTTAATCGATGTAGATTCATTTTTTGGATTTTTCTGTTTGTTCTTCAGTTTGCAGATATTTTATCAATGCGAAAAAATCTTCTGTAGGAATTGTTTCCAATATACCTTCTGGCATCATTGATAATGGTAATTTCTGTCGGTCTTTGATATTTTCTTTAGGTATTATTTCTTTTCCGGAAACTGTTTTCAATATAACTTTTTGAGAGTCTTCTTCTCCAATTGTTCCTGCCAATACCCGGTTATTTTTTGTTTTTAATACTACCATTTTATATCCGTCGGGGACATCAAAATTCGGATCTACGATATTAAGGAGGATATATTCCCTGTTCGCTCTATTTGATCCTGTCAGATCGGGACCAAGCATGCCACCTTCGCCATACATTTGATGGCAGGTGCCACAAACGGCGGAAAAAATAATCCTTCCCCGTGAAGAGTCTGCTTTTGAGGCCTCGGGCCGATCAAGTAATTTAGAATATTTAAGTATGAGTTCTTTCTTGTTGATGCTTTGCACCTGAACTTTGCCATAGGCTTTATCGAATCGTTCCCCGAGCAGGGCATGCAATGTCCTTGCAGTGTAAGCGGGAACTTCCTCTGGAAGAATTTTCTTTTTTTCTATGGCTCCAAGAAGAGCCTCAGATGATTCTTTTTTAGTTGCTAAAGTTTCAATGACAGCGCGTTTGGCCTGTGTATTAAAATTTGGGTATTGCTTGATTAGGTAATGAGCATCCGTGTTTGCTATCTTTCCGAATGCCCGAATCGCCTCAATTCTCATTTCAGGTTCATTAAGGAGTGAGTGTATTATTTTTTCTAGTCCTGGTTGCTTTTGAGTGATGAGTGATTTTAATGCAGATCGCCGTTCATTAATTTTTGCCTTTCGGTTCTTTAATAAGGACAGAGCATTTTGAGTGGCTCCTGCATCACCGAAGATTTGTCCAATTTCACGAGCCAGCGCCCTATGTTCAGGATCGTTGCTTTTCACTAGTTCGGCACTCAGCTCTTTCCAGCCTTCGGGAGCATTAACATTTACCTGTCCTTCGAGTCCTTTTATCATGCCCTTGAGTAGTGCCGTCCTCAGTGCAGGACTTTCGGAGTTTTGTGCTGTTTTAATCAGCAGAGCAATGGAGTCATCATCGGCTAATAATTTTCCGATAAAAAGAAAACTGAATAAGATTATTCGAACGCTATGCATTCGGTTTGATGATTTCCTTTACTGGCTCCATGCATCCCATTCCTTGATGATTTCCTCATTTGTGTGCTCACCTTCATAAATTATAAAACGATGCAGGAATGACTTTGTCTTATCCTTTTCAATTTTCCAACTACCTGAGCGTGCCCTAGCAGGCCCGACCCCAAATTGTCCATCGATTCGCCACATGTTTGGGAATCCGTCATTTTTTGGATGATCAAAAATGGCGATATGACCTTCGTTTGTTAGATTCTGAATCTCCATCCCAAGATCGATCCACTTTGCACGTTTTCCTTCGCCTCTTTGGTTCATGTCTCCTTCTGAATTAATGACCCCAGCCTTTATTCCCCTCTTCCAAGGCATGCGTAGAAAGAGCCCACCATAATTATATTTTGCGATGGTAATATTTTCATGAGCTAATCCTTGCCAGTTCAGATCCATGACCATTTTTCCATCTTCTCTGATTACAATTTCCCATGTCTGAGTCTCTGTGATCAAAGGTTGCCCATCTTTGTTCAGCATCAAATATTCTGTCTGCCAGCAGATCTTTCCCTTGTCATTTTTGAGGACTTGCAAGGACTTGCGCCGCCAATAGTCTCCTCGAGGGTTGTGAAAGTAGTCTCTTCCGTTGACTCTGGTAAAGCCCCAGTAAAGTCCGGTCTGATGCTTGTGATGTCCGGGACTGTATTGGGTTAGCTCACCCTTGCCATTAGGGGACTTGATAGGATGCATGTAGGGACGGAAATCGGTCTTTGCATTTTGAGTGAGAATCGGATCAGGGATTCCATCTCGATAAATGCGGATCGTTCCCGCTTCTTTGTCATGAATGGCATTGAGAACCTCTTTGGCTTGTATTGATCCATTAATCATTAAGCAAAGTGCAATGAAAAATGTCATAGTTACTTTGTTTTTCGAGGCATTCATTAGTGGAATTTATTATCTTATTTATTAGTTTTTTCTGAAAAGCTTAGTGCAAAGAGAAGCTTAATTGCCTACCATTTTATTAGTAAAGTATGATTTCACTTAAAAAATTAAGGAAATTTCGTTATATTTTATTTTTATTGGGGGTTTGAATAAGTAATCTTTAAGCATAATTTAGCACTAGAATGATGATATTTCCGCAATCTTATTTGTTCCGTTACCCAATAATGATTTTGGGCACTTTCTTTGTTTCACAGTCCATTCTTTTTTCTGAAGAAAAAACGAATGAGATTAATGAGACGACTAAAAACTTTTGGTCTAACCGACCGCTTAAGACTCCGGAGGTTCCTAAAGTCAATGACTCTGAATGGCAAAAGAATCCTATTGATGCCTTTATCCTTTCCAAGCTTACCGATAATGAACTGAGCCCTAACCCGCCTGCTTCCAGAGACGAGCTTGCCCGCCGTGCTTACTTAAACATTACAGGATTGGCCCCCACTCCTGAGCAAGTTGCTAATTTTGTGGCTGATAAATCACCTGACGCTTGGACAAAGTTGGTCAATCAATTACTGGATTCCCCACAGTACGGAGAGAAGTGGGCCCGGCATTGGTTAGATGTAGTCAGGTATGCCGAATCGAACGGATTTGAGAGAGACTCTAATAAGCCACATATCTGGCGTTACAGAGATTGGGTCATTGATGCTTATAACAATGATAAGCCATACGACAGGTTTATTATGGAGCAGCTTGCAGGCGATGAGTTGGATGACATGAACCATGAATCGATGATAGCAACAGGTTTCTTCCGACTTATGCAGTGGGACGATGAGCCTGTAGACCGATTGCAGCACAGGTATGATGTGCTGGATGATATTGTCAGGGTTACTTCAGAAGGATTTCTTGGAATGACCATAGGTTGTGCTCGTTGTCATGATCACAAAATTGATCCTATCAAGCAGAAGGATTATTATAGCTTTGTTGCATTTTTTAATGGGGTTACGAATAATGACAAAGGAGGTGGAGTCGTCGTTGATTTGAATCAGGTAGGTGATCCACAAAAAAGAAAAGAGCAGGAAAAAATTCGCCAGGACAAAACAACTGATCTAAAAAACCGCATAGCTGCGATTGAAAAAATTGCCACTAAACGATTTGCGAAATTGGACGCTAAGCTTGCCAAAGAATTACAAAAGAACCTGACAGGATTATCAGACAATGTTCTTGTTGCTAATCACCGTAAACGTGAACAGAGCTGGCATTACACAACAGAAAAACCAGCCCCTGACTGGTCAGCGGTCGGATTCAGGGCTCAGGAGGCAAAATGGAAATCAGGAATAGCGCCTTTCGGTGGATCAGTTCCCAATGAAAAAGGAAAAACACCATGGAATACACCCAATATTTGGCTTCAGACAAGTTTTCAGCTGACCGTCATTCCGAAGGTATTGAAGATGCAGGCTTACCACGATGAGGACATAGAGGTTTATCTAAATGGTCAGCAAATAGCCAAGCGTACAGGTTTTGTTACCGAGTATATCGAAATACCATTGGATCAAAAAGCGGCGTCAGCTTTGCAGACGGGTCGTAACGTAGTATCGGTCCATGTTAAGAATATTGGAGGAGGACAATTCTTTGATATGAGTCTTGAGGCGGTTGATGCACCCAAGTCACCGGGTAACATTGCGGATTTGATCAGAGACAGAGGAAAAGAAATTTTCAATGAGGATCAGATTAGCACCTACCGTCAATTTGTTAACGATCTGAAAAAGCTTAAAGCACCCAAGCCTAGCGGGGGGCCGATGAAGGCAATGGTAGTCAAAGAATTTGGAACTAATGCAGAGCAAATGCATGTTCATTACAGAGGCAATGCCAATGTTAAAGGTGACCCTGTTGATCCTGCCTTTCCTCCGATTCTTGGTGGAACGAAGCCGACTATCCCTGCGCCAAAGTCAGGCCAGAAAACGACAGGTCGCAGGAAAGTCCTCGCTCAATGGATTACTGAGCCTACAAATCCGCGCACTTCCCGTGTCGCAGTAAACAGGATTTGGCAAAATCATTTTGGTAAGGGCATTTCGTCGAGCTCCAGTGACTTTGGGTATCTTGGTGTTGAGGCCACTCATCCTGAGATGCTAGACTGGATAGCCACTGAATTTGTGAGAAGAAAATGGAGCGTTAAAGAATTGCAACGCATGATCATGTTGTCGAAGACTTACCAAATGTCATCAAAAGCACAAAAAGAAGCTCTTGCAAAGGATCCTCAAAATAATCTTGTTTGGAGATTTAATATGCGTCGAATGAGCGCCGAGGAAATTCGCGATAATATTCTCGCAGTGACTGGCCAATTGAATCTCAAGATGGGAGGCGAAAGTTTCTATTCTAAATTGGATGAGGCTGTATTGGCCACGTCCTCAACTAAGGCTGGGAAGTGGGGCAATTCTCCCTTAGAAGAACAGAACCGCAGAGCGGTTTACATCAAAATTAAGCGCTCACTTAAGG
>JABSSR010000003.1 GCA_013213965.1 Verrucomicrobiales bacterium
AAAGCATATATCGTTCCAGTGCCGAAAGGAGGAAAGTTATTCTACCGCCTAGCTGTGTATGGTCCTGAAATACCGGACAATCCAGAGATTGCAGTTTCTGGAAGATTGTGGAATGAATGGTGGCCGGGATGGCCAGGTGGCAGTCTTAGAATTAGATTATGGGAATATGACCCTCGAATAGCCGATAAGGGCGCGGATTTGTTTGCTGAGAAGATAATAGAATGGCCCAGTGCTGCGCAAGGTAGGGGAGGGATTGAATTTGAATTGGGGGATCGATCAAAAGCGAATCCTGCACTAAGTTATTACATTACGGCTTATCTATACGAGGATGGGAAAGTTGGAGATCTTGAGAGTCGGATCTATTTTCTGGGTGGATTTAACAGGGTCACTATCCCCGGCACCTTATCAGGTGATATAGTTAGGATTAAGTGACTTACATTAAGTAATTTGATTCAATCTAGGAGAACATGACAAGATCCGCGACAATATGTGCAGCCGTTTTCATGCTGAGTCTGGCAGCGTCACTTGGCCAAGGTTTTTTTTATTGGCCTCAGGCCTCTCCGGCAGATGGAGGAACGATCGATTCATCGATTGCCTCAAGGGCGGAAGACGCAATCGTGGAGCATTATCAGGCAGTGCCGGCACCTGGTTACGTTTTTGATTCATGGAGTCTTTATCCGAGAGGAGAACATGGAGAGAGCCTCTATGTTCATACTTACGATCCGAGACTCTTCTATACTGAAGAAATCAAACCGATTACTGCTCATTTTGTTAAAGAAGATACGATCACTGGCCCCGTCGGAGAGGGCCTAGAGATTCGTCTCACGGCCAATGATCAGATGGAACTGACTTTTCCTACCAAGTGGGGAACTTCGTATTGGCTCTTTAGTTCGAGCAATCTGCAGGATTGGGTGCCTGCAGCAGTGGCTATCGCGGGGAATGGGCAGGATAAAGCATATACCCTTCCAGTGCCGAAAGGAGGAAAGCTATTCTACCGCCTAGCTGTGTATGGTCCTGAAATACCAGATAATACAGAGATTGCAGTTTCTGGAAGTTTGGGGATTGAATGGTGGCCAGGATGGCCAGGTGGCAGTGCTTGGATTAGATTATGGGAATATCACCCTCTCATAGCTGATAAGTCTGCGGATTTGTTTGCCGAGCAGATAATAGAATGGCCCGGTGGAGCGCAAGGTAGAGGGGGGATTGAATTTGAATTGGGGGATAAATCAAAAGCGAATCCTGCTCTCAACTATTACATAACGGTTTCTTTATACAGGGACGGTAAAGTTGGAGATCTTGAGAGTCGGATCTATTTTCTAGATGGATTCAACAAGGTCGATATCCCCAGTACTTTCTCAGGCGATCTAAAAAGAATTAAGTAACTTATATAAAACAAGTTACATTAGTTATTACGCTCCAAAAACAAGGATTTTGAGTGAATTTTATTATAAATTGACTCAATCTTTATAATAGCTGAATGCCTTGGATTGGCAGATAATATTGAGCGGTTATTAATGAATCAAATCGCTATAAGCATTGATTGGAATGATGTTTTTAGAACTATTATCGATTTAAGCATTTGAGTAATTGATGCCAATATATAATTAGGCCAATGGCCTAGCCGTCCCCAAACTTTCTAAAAAAGCGTGGGGCTTAATGGAAGGAATGGGGGCGGCAACTATTTTGCTTTATTGCTTCAAGTTTCAAGAAACGGCTTAGCACAGTATCGGTTTTAATAATCACTATAAAAATTGGAATTATTAGGGCATTGACAGCTTCAATTAATTAGCATCGACTAAATGTCATAAAAGATTGATGGTAAGCAGGTTAGATCAAAAAGTAGAAAATTTAAAAAATCATACTAATTTCAGACGATAAGTCTTGATAAAAAGCATTTAACCGCTAAGTTCGGCCTCCCTTTTGGGGACGGCTGCGCTCTAATTTTCTCACTCCGGTGTAGGAAGAATAGACGACGGGCCGATACTCTTGTTTCTTTTAACATTAATTTGCATGGGTGTCGTCTCGTTTTCCGTTTCCCTGAGACATTTTAAAATAAAACCATGCCAACCATAAACCAACTCGTTCGCCAAGGCCGTAAGAGCCCTGTTGAAAAATCCAAATCTCCTGCGCTAATAAATTGTCCTCAGCGCCGCGGAGTTTGTTTGCAAGTATATACAAGGACGCCCAAAAAGCCGAACTCAGCATTGCGGAAAGTTGCCAAGGTACGCTTAACGAATGGGCAAGAAGTAATAGCATACATTGGAGGTGAGGGACATAACCTGCAGGAGCACTCCATTGTGCTGGTCCGTGGGGGCCGAGTCAAAGACTTGCCAGGTGTTCGCTATCACATTGTTCGAGGAGCCCTTGATACGCTCGGAGTTGATAATAGGAAACAATCTCGGTCAAAGTATGGAGCTAAAAAGACAAAGGCCAGTTAATTAAAGTTCAATAATTCCAATTATGTCCCGTCGCAGAAGAGTCAAAAAGAAGATACCAGTAAAGGACCCCCGCTATGATAGCGAATTGGTGGCTAAATTTGTTAGTACCGTGATGGGTGCTGGTAAGAAGTCTCTGGCTGAGAGAATTGTTTATGCTGCTATAGATAAATCGAACGAAGGTTCTGATACTGTAGACCCACTGGAGAGTCTTACCCGTGCTGTTCAGAATGCAAAGCCGCGCGTTGAGGTCAAGTCCCGTAGAGTCGGTGGTGCCACTTATCAGGTTCCTCTCGAAGTCTCGAGCAATAGACAGGAGTCTCTTGCCATTCGGTGGGTCGTGAGTTTTGCCCGAGCACGTCGCGGAACTCCGATGCATCTTGCCCTTGCTAATGAAATAAGGGACGCGGCATCAAATAGTGGTAATGCCGTTCGTAAGCGTGACGAAATGCATAAGATGGCTCAGGCAAACAGAGCATTCGCTCATTTCCGCTGGTAATTTAACTGTTTTTTTCTTCGTGTCCGACAATCCAAATTCCCCCAACCGTGATTTCCCGTTGCAGCGTACGCGCAACATTGGGATCTGCGCACACATTGATGCGGGAAAGACGACTCTTACGGAACGGGTCTTGTTTTATACAGGAATGATTCATCGGATAGGTGAGGTTCACGATGGTCAGGCCACGACCGACTGGATGGAGCAGGAACAGGAAAGAGGAATTACGATAACTTCGGCCGCAGTGACCTGTGCATGGAAGCAGGTGCAGATTGAAGGTCTATTTAAATCATATGAAGATTTAGAGCATCGCGTTAATATTATTGATACGCCGGGGCACGTTGACTTTACAGCAGAGGTCGAACGTTCGTTGCGTGTACTTGACGGTACAATAGTGATCTTTTGTGGAGTTGCGGGAGTTCAACCGCAATCTGAAACGGTATGGCGACAAGCTGATAAATATTCAGTCCCTCGCATCGTTTTTGTCAACAAGATGGATAGGGTCGGCGCGGATTTTGCAAATGTCGTTAATGACATTGAAGAGAAATTAGGTGCGAATGCGGCGCCTGTGCTTATCCCGATAGGAGCCGAAGAATCTTTGAGTGGCCAAATAGATGTCATCAATAAGAAAGCAATTGTATATTCTGACAGTGATGCGCTTGGATCAACTTACGAAATCAGAGAATTGAGCGAAGAGGAAAGTGCATTAGCAAACGATGCGTATGCAGTTCTTGTTGAGAAACTAATTGATGCAGATGATGAGATAGGCGCTCTGTTCCTTGAAGAAAAGGAAATCGGCCCAGCAGAAATCAAGTTGGCACTCAGACGAGCAACAATCGCAAACAAGATCATTCCTGTTTGTGGAGGATCTGCTTTTAAGAATAAAGGGGTACAAGCTATCCTTGATGCAGTGATTGACTATCTTCCCAGCCCTTTAGACATTCCGTCCGCTGAGGGGCAGCGTAGTAGGGATGAAGATCAAAAAGTAAAAATTATCACTGATGATAATGCGAAATTTTGTTCCTTGGCCTTTAAGTTGTGGAGTGACAAGTTCGTGGGAAAACTTGTGTTTTTCCGCGTCTATTCAGGAACTGTTTCAAAAGGTGATCAGGTCTATAACCCACGCACCGGGAGAAAAGAGCGTGTAGGAAGGCTCATACAAATCCAGGCAGATGACCATAAGGACATAGAGACCTGTTATGCTGGGGACATTGCTGCCATTGTAGGAATTAAAAACATTACAACAGGGGATACACTTTGTGCTACATCTGAGGATGTTCTTTTAGAGCCTCCTTCTTTCCCTGAACCGGTAATTTCAATGTCGGTAGAACCTAAGACTACTGCAGATCAAGAGAAGATGGCAGTTGCCTTGCAGCGTCTGGGAGAGGAAGACCCAACGTTCGTAGTGAAGACAAATGAGGAAACTGGGCAGACAATTATCTCGGGCATGGGAGAGCTTCATTTAGAAGTTCTTCAGGATAGAATGAAGCGTGAATTTGGCGTTGTGACTAATGCGGGTAAGCCTCAGATCGCGTACAGAGAAAGTATTACAGAAGAAGCGGACGGAGAAGGATTACTTAAGAAGCAGAGCGGTGGCCGGGGTCAGTACGGGCATGTTATTCTGAAGGTTTTCCCTAACGAACGAGGCAAAGGGCTCACTACTGAGAACAAAGTAGTCGGCGGTGTTATTCCAAAGGAATATATTAATGCATGCATGGCAGGCGTACGTGAAGCGATGATTTCTGGCATTATTGCTGGTTATCAGGTAGTCGATGTCCATGTGGACCTATTGGACGGCTCCAGCCATGACGTGGATTCAAATGAACAAGCATTTAAGATGGCTGCCATTTTTGCAATGAAGGACGCATTTAAAAAAGCAAAATGTCATCTCCTTGAGCCTATAATGGAAGTTGAATGCACGACGCCGGATGAATTTCAGGGGGATATAATGGGTGATTTGAATCGTCGACGAGGAAAGATTGGTAAAATAGGTAGCCGTAATAATGTGAGCATTATTACGGCAGAGGTTCCGCTCGCCGAAATGTTTGGCTATTCAACAGATATAAGAACGCTTTCATCAGGACGTGCAAACTATTCAATGGAGCCGTCACAGTTTGAACAGGTTCCTTCGGCGATCGTTGAGGAATTAATAGAGCAAAGAGGAGGGTCAGCTCTGGCATACGCATAAAATTTTACGAACTTCTAATCATATGGCAAATCAAAGCATTCGAATCCGACTAAGAGCATACGATCACCGAGCACTGGACCGGTCTGCAGAAGAAATTGTCGATACAGCTAAAAGGACCGGGGCAAAGATTGCAGGGCCGATTCCTTTGCCTACTCGTATTGAAAAGTTCAGCGTGAATCGGTCTCCGCACGTGAATAAAAAGTCAGCTGAGCAATTTGAGATTAGAACTCATAAGCGGCTCTTGGATATTGTTGATCCAACATCACGTACAGTTGATGAACTTAAAAAACTGAATCTTCCTGCAGGGGTAGATATCACTATCAAGATTTAACCCGAGGAATTAATTCCTAAGAATTTACGACCATTAACAATAAAATTTTAAAGCGATCTCAGCAAAGACCTTAACACGATATGAGTATAGGACTTCTAGGTAAGAAAATCGGCATGACTCGGATATATGACGAGGACGGCGCAATGATTCCAGTCACCGTCATTGATGTCAGTGGCAATACTGTCTTACAGAAAAAGACAAAGGAAACTGATGGATATGACGCCGTTCAAGTGGGTTATGATACACAAAAAGAGAAGCGTGCTACCAAGGCCCGTTCAGGACATTTCAAGAAACATAATTCTGAACCAAAGAGGTATGTTAAGGAGTTCCGGTTTAATGCTGAATTGCCTGATGATATTGATGAGCTTACTGCCAGTTTGTTTGAAGATGGCCAGTTCGTAGACATCATTGGGACTTCAAAAGGAAAAGGATTTCAGGGAGTGTATAGGAAATACAATTTTGGAGGCTTGCCGCAGTCGCACGGTTCAATGATGCATCGGCGCCCTGGTGCTATCGGTGCTGGATCGACTCCTGGTAGGGTATGGAAGAATACAAAAATGCCCGGTCGAATGGGAGGTAGAAGGGTAACAGTGCAAAATCTTAAGGTCGTTCAATCACGTCCCGATGATAATGTTTTGCTTATCAGTGGAGCTGTCCCTGGATCTAAGGGCGGATATGTGATTATCAGACCGGCAATTAAAAAGCAAACCCCTGCGAAATAAGAATTAACTGAATTAATAATATTAAGATGTCCGCAAATGTTTTAACAATAAAAGCTGCAAAAGCCGCCAAATTAGAGCTTCCTGAGGAACAGGCAGCGTCTCATGTCGTGCACGATGTGGTTGTTGCAATGAGAGCAAATAGGCGATCAGGTACAGCAAACACAAAGACTCGAGGTGAAGTGGCTGAGTCTGGCAGGAAGCCCTTTAGGCAAAAGGGAACAGGTAACGCGAGACAAGGAGGTAACGCGTCTCCGATTAATCGGGGCGGGGGTGTGGTTTTTGGACCTAGGCCGAGGGACTACTCAAAACACGTCAACAGGAAGACTAAGCGGTTAGCCTTTGCGAGTGCGTTGAGTGATAGAATATCCTCTGGGGATGTGCTGTCAGTTGATGATTTAAAAATTGATGACGGAAAGACGAAGAGTTTCGTCTCGAGAATTAAAGAAATTGCGGGCACACAAAAGGCTTTGATTGTTTCAAGCTCGTTCACTGACAAAACATATTTAGCAGCGAGGAATGTTGCTGAATCAAAGCTTTCCACGGCCCTTGATGTTAACACTGAAGAGGTGCTTGCGTACGACAAGATAGTATTAACCGAGAGCGCGATGGCGACCCTTTCGAGACGAACAGCTGGCTAAATTTAAGATTTAATCAAAAAAGAATAATGAAAGACATATTTCGAGTCCTAAGAACACTTCAAGTGAACAGCGAGAAGGCTCAGATTTTGACTGAAGAGAATAACGAATACGTTTTCAAGGTCGACAGGAAAGCAAACAAGCTTGAAATAAAGAGAGCGGTCACCGAGATCTTTGGCAAGAAAGTTGTTTCAGTGAGAACAGCTAATAATCGAGGAAAAAAGAAAAGAGGGAGGACGAGCCCAGTACTGGGGCGCAGAGCTAACTGGAAGAAGGCTTTTGTGAAACTCGCTGAAGGTGAAACAATTGACATAGTATAAATTTATTGGAACAAAGGACATGGCCCTAAAAAAATTCAGACCATACACACCGTCGAGCCGTTATAAGGAGCTGCCGAGTTTTGAGGAGATTACAAAAGATACTCCTGAAAAATCGCTCTGTAGGCCATTAAAGAAAAGTGGCGGACGGAATAACCGNGGAAGAATCACTTGCCGTCACCGTGGAGGTGGGCACAAGCGAAAGTACC
This sequence comes from Verrucomicrobiales bacterium, assembly GCA_013213965.1. Lineage (GTDB taxonomy): Bacteria > Verrucomicrobiota > Verrucomicrobiia > Verrucomicrobiales > DEV007 > EC70. Next base: position 7,334 of record JABSSR010000003.1, read on the forward strand.
GTCTAGTGGACTTTAAGCGTACCAAGAGGGATATCAGCGCAAGGGTTGAAAGTATTGAATATGATCCGAACCGTTCTGCAAGGATTGCTCTTATCCAGTACGAAGATGGAGTAAAATCATATATTATTGCTCCAGTCGGTTTGGAAGTAGGTGCAAAGGTGGAGGCCGGAGAATCGGCTCCGCCGGAAGTTGGCAACGCAATGCCTCTTTCAAAGATTCCTCTTGGATCCGATATTCATAATGTGGAACTCGTGCCAGGTAAGGGTGGATGCATTGCTCGTAGTGCTGGTGGACAAGCTACTCTTTCTAATATGGAGGGTAAATATGCACTGGTTAAAATGCCTTCGGGTGAAATTAGAAAGATTAACGGTGCCTGCTATTGTACCTTAGGTAGAGTAGGTAATATTAATCACGGGGATGTGGTAGCAGGTAAAGCTGGAAGAACTAGGTGGTTAGGCATAAGGCCGACTGTTCGCGGGATGTGCATGAACCCTGTGGATCACCCAAATGGTGGAGGTGAGGGAAAATCGAAGTCTGGAGGAGGACGTCAGCACTTGAAGAGTCCATGGGGGCACGTCAAAGGGCAGAAGACTCGTAAAAAACATAAGGCTAGCAGCAAGTTCATTGTGCAGAGGCGCAAGACAAAGAATGACAGCAATAATAAATAATTTTCGAACTAATACAGAAATAAAATATTATGGGAAGATCACTTAAAAAAGGACCGTTCGTAGATCAAAAGCTTCTCGATAAGATTGACGCAATGAACGATTCTGGAGAGAAGAACCCAATTAAGACTTGGTCTCGCAGATCGTTGATAACGCCAGACTTTGTTGGACATACATTTTTAGTTCATACCGGCAGGGACTTTATAAGCGTTTACGTCTCGGAAAATATGGTAGGACACAAGCTCGGTGAATTTTCACCAACTAGGAAATTCATCGCTCATGGAGGTGTGGGTAAAACATAACATATTCCCTAATAAATTAAAATTCATGAAGACCAATCACAAAAAAATGAGCCGCGTAGCCGTATTTGTATTAGCAAATGCGATGTGTGTCTGTGTTGGTTATGGAGAGGAGAACATTGAGACGGTGGAGCTTCGAGCAGCACTGGATGCTTCTTTAAAGCAGGTCAAAGAATTAAAATCTGAAAATGACAAATTGATACAAGTGAATATCAATCTAAGAAATAGTTTGATGGCATCGAATGCGGAGTCGGAAGAATTTAGAAGTTCATATTCGAAGATGCGTCTGCAGTTAGAGGCTTTAGGAATTGAAGCCATCACGGATGGAGACAAAGGAGTAGAGAGTAGGTTACTTAAAGCGATGAATGATATTCGTCTTCTTGAAGAGGATAATATGCGAATATCAGAGGCGTTGATAAATTTATCAGATAAGGCATTGCAGTTAATCGACCAGAGCAAAGGTAATGAGAAAAACTCTGATGGTTTGAAAGTTCTTCTGGGTTCTGCGGTTGATGATGCGGATAAGGCTCTTGGGATTGGTGTCGGTCAAGAAATTAGCGGAAACATCAGAGGAACAATACACGAAGCAAAAATCATAAGCGTTAAAAATGATTATGGCATGGTTGTATTTAATGTGGGTCGTGACGCTGGCGCTAAAATAGGAATGCCTTTTAGATTGTTTAGAAAAGATAGGCCCGTTGGCAGCTCAATAGTGGTGGATGTAAGGGACAACGTATCTGCTGCACTAATTAAAGAAATTAACAAAAAAGAAGATTATCCAAAGGTTGGTGATCTGGCCTCGGTAGCAACAACTGAATAATAAATTTAAGTAAAAATAATAAAATGGAATTCCGCGCTGAATATAAGAACGCAAAAGTTTCACCAAAGAAGGCTCGTGACGTTGCTCGCGAGATTCAAGGGATGCAAGTGTCAGAGGCAATTAATACTCTAACTTTCACCCCTCGTAAGGCAGCAAGATTTTTGAATAAAACACTAAAATCGGCAGTTGCGAATGCTACTAACATATCTGAAGAGAAGCCGGAAATTGGTGTCGATATTGAGGAATTAAGAGTAAAGGAGGCTGTAGTGAATGATGGACGCACACTGAAGCGCTACAAGCCAAGAGCAAGAGGTTCAGCGGGGGCGATACTCAAAAGACAAAGTCATATAACAATTATAATTTCGGACAGTGGCGGTTCTGAAGAAAAAGAAAAAAGCACTGATTCACAAAATCTAAAATAACAAAACATTTCACAAATCGACTATGGGACGAAAAGTAAATCCGATCGGCTACAGGCTCGCGGTCCAGAAGGACTGGCGATCTAAGTGGTATGCCTCAGAACAAGAATACACCAAATTCCTTCACGAGGATCTTAAGGTGCGCGCTTATTTAAAGAAGAAACTGTACACGGCTGCTCTTTCTAAGGTTCAGATTGAAAGGGCCTGGAACAGTCTTAGAGTTACGCTTTTTACGGCGAGACCTGGACTTGTCATAGGGCGTAAAGGTGCAGAGATAGAAATAATGAGCACCAGAATTTCTGCAATGTGTTCAGAAAGAGATGTAAAAATTGATATTTTTGAAATTAAACAACCAGAACTGGATGCTCAGCTAGTTGCGGAAAATGTAGCGATCCAGTTGGAACGACGCATTGCGTTTCGTAGGGCAATGAAAAGGGCCATACAAACGACCATGGATTTTGGGGCTGATGGTGTCCGTATACGTTGCAGTGGTCGACTCGGTGGTGCGGATATTGCTAGAGCTGAGTGGTATAAGAGAGGCAAGGTCCCACTCCAGACCTTAAGGGTCCCGATAGATTATGGTTTTGCAGAGGCTAGGACGACTTATGGAATAATAGGCGTGAAATGTTGGATCAATAAGAAAGAAGAAATTGAAAAGC
>JABSSR010000030.1:0-3998 GCA_013213965.1 Verrucomicrobiales bacterium
AATATCTGCACTAACGTTAAAGGGTAAGGCCCTCTACGAACAAGGAGGTACAAATGCCAGCAAACTCAATGATGCAGTCGTAGCATTTGACCAAATCTTAGAACTAAAGACTCTACGTACTCGGGATCGGAATGAAGCTCTGTTTCGCAAAGCTAAAGCCTACGAATTACTGGGACAGATAACAGAAGCCTTAGAATCATTCTATGAAATACTAACAGCTCCTAGACCACCACTAGCAGAAAATGAATTACCAGAACTGAACTGGCACTATAAGGCAGGGTTCGAATGCATACGCATCCTCGAAAACCGAGGCTCCGACCAAGATCTCAAGGCGGCTATAATTATCGCTGACCAGCTTTCAAATACACCCGGCATACGTTCTAATGAAGCGAAGACCTTAGGCGAACGCCTGAGGCTAGAGAACTTCATATGGAAGGACTGATAGTCTTATTAAAGCCCCCCAGAGCAGAGCCGGCAGGCTATATAAAAATATCAACTACAGATTAAATATATGTGTGGAGAGGAGGGCGTGGAGCGTATCACCAAAACAAAGCAGAAGCATTGCAGAAGCGGCGGTAGAAGACACTAGAACAGCACCAACCTCTATGAGTCTCCTTGATGTTTTTTTAGCAGGAATTAACCTAAAAACAAAAGCAGACAACAGTAAAAGCGTTAGCATCAGTATTATTAAACTCCAAAAAGCGTTAGAAGGATAAGCCTCACTCCTGACAATCATATAATCATTAAAGAGCCATACTGATGTCAGCACCAGAACACCAATAACAAATGAACAAACGTATCTAAGTTCTGATTTAAATTTCATTATTCTCTAAATATAAAGTGATATAAACTATATCAATTCAAATAATTATGAAAGAATAGTTTTAATGTCATCATCGGTGAGCCCATTCATCATCGGCTCAGCATCATTGATAGCCACATCGATCAGTCCCTTTTTGTGATCTTGAAGTTTAAGGATTTTTTCTTCAACAGTCCCTGCGGCAATCAGTTTATATGCATTAACTGACTTCGTTTGACCCATTCTATGCGCCCTATCAGTTGCCTGATTTTCGACTGAAGGATTCCACCACGGGTCAAAATGAATTACCGTATCTGCAGCTGTAAGGTTTAAGCCATAACCACCTGCCTTGAGAGAAATAAGAAATACTGATACACTGTTTTTATCATTTTGAAATGCTTGGACCTGCTCATCTCTTTTCTCTCTCGGAGTTGACCCATCTAAAAAATAATAATTAATACCATTTTCATTCAATGTACTCTCTATAATTTTAAGCATTCTGACGAATTGAGAAAAGACCAGAACCTTTCCACCTGAGCTGATCGACGAACGCAAGATTTTCATCATTGGCTCAATTTTTCCTGATGAAACATTCGCAGACTCTTCACAATTCGATTGAATCAAATTGGAGTCACAACAAATCTGTCTTAATCGCAGCAATAACGAAAGGATCTCCATTCTCGAAGCTTTTTCATTTTCTTTAGAATGAAACTTCAATAATTGCTCTTTCCCAGTACGTAAAATCCCCTCATAAGCTACTATCTGCGTGGATGTTAGAGCACAATGAACTATTTTTTCTGTTTTTGCAGGGAGTTCGTCTAGGACCTTCTTTTTTGTTCTTCGAAGAACAAATGGAGACACTCTCCTCTTTAGAATTAAACGATCTGATTCAGAAATGTCCGCCGAATACAGTGATGCAAAATTCTTCCTATCACCCAGATACGATGGGTTCACCAATTCCATAACACTCCATAGGTCAAGGAGCTTGTTCTCAAGGGGCGTACCTGAAAGAGCAATTTTACCATGTGCATTTAATTCAGATAAAGCGTTAAAGATTTTGGTTTCTGGATTTTTTAAATATGAGGATTCATCAGCCACAATTAGAGGAAAATGAATTTCTTTATATAAATGCCTGTCCTTAACAACCGTTGCGTAGCTAGTAATAATTAAATCTGACGAAGTTATCAATTGAAGTTTTGATACTCTGTCTTGTCCATGAAGAATGAGAATTTTACAATTATTAGTGAATTTTTCTATCTCACGCCTCCAGTTATCAATTAATGAGGTTGGGCAAATTATTAAAGTTGGCCCCTTTAACCATTCAGCTGAACAGATCAGGGCTAAAGTTTGTATCGTTTTTCCGAGTCCCATTTCATCAGCAAGAATAACACCACAACCTCTACTCAATCGCCTGTTCATCCAGGCCACACCTCGCTTCTGATATTCTCTTAATTCTGCTGAAAAACCGAACTTATATGTATTTATATCTTGCCATTCAGCATCGTATTCAAAATCAGCTAAATCATGTAAAAGTCCCTCAACATAGAAAGTTTCTGCTGATTTGACTCTTCTTTTAACAGTGCCCTGATCAACAGATTGATCCATCGAAGAAACTTCAAAGCTGGTAAAAAGTTCATTAACATCACCGGCATTTAATGCCATCAAGGCGCCATTCGCCCCCTCCAGTGATGATTTTCCCTGACTCAGCAAAAGCCTAATTTCATTCTCCGAAATCTTGGTCCCCCTAGTCCCAATAAACTCCAATTCAAAATCAAAGAAATTATCACCCACCTCTCTCACTTTTACTCTAGGACGGACCTTCTCAATTTCCTTGGTAACTGTATAAAACCTATCCCCAAGAATCACCTCGACCTCACCGACTCTAATTACTTGGTCAAGCTCTCCAGCATAAAAGGCAAAAACATTATTCTCTCCTGAAATGGCCCATTTGTAGGTATTTATCTTTGTTGAATTGCTCTGGACTGCGCCCATCACTGAAGTGAAATTCTTGGCTCCTTGGCCGCCCAGAGACTGTAAATGAGCCTCCTCCAGAGAACCGTTAACGATATCATCTTTTTGATATAGGAACTCTGCCCTTACTTCGATGTTCTTTAATGACCCCTCAACTCGAATCTTAAGCTTTGGCTTAGCAGGCAATAAACGAATCGATTTAATCAAGTCATCTGAACATTCCATATGGAACAACTTATTGATTCCACTGGAGTTACATCGCAACCAGTCCTTTGACACTAGTACCGAACTCTCTTGATTTGGGTCACCAAGTAGATCAGACAACGAATCACGTACCGTCTCTGATACATCTGCATTTGCAGTTGGCATGAGAACGTTAAGTTGCGCGTTCAACACCCATAATTGTGATTTAAAGGTAATAAAATAATGTTGGTCCATGGCGAGCCTGGATAATTCTACGGTCGGAAACTCGTCCCTTGTTTCTTTTAAAGTTAAAGGCAATCGAACCTTTGTTTCTGAAACGACCACATATCTTGTCTTCTCTAAATCATTTGATTTGAATCCGACTCTCCTGCCCATGAGAAGTTGTATAATTTCGCCTAATTGAACTTTACTACAACGAACCTTCAAATCGCTCGATAGTTCCACATTGCCTAGGATTCCCTTTAAAGCTAATGCCTGCTGACCAGTAAGAGATTGATCCCCATCGGACGATTCAAATAGGATGAGGCAAGACTCAATCTTGCCAATTTCATGCAATTCAGAATGAATGACTGGCATTAAACTCTCACCGTGTAATGCATTCCCATCTTCTTCATCATAAGAGACTTGCAATTTATTGGCGTGAGAATTATCTCTGAGCCTTATCGAATGCAAAACCACAGCAATGGAGTGCTCACAGATCCTTCCTTCTTTTATTGCTCGCTTGCATCTACAAAGATTGTCAACATCCTGAAGTGTTCTGAATTTAAGACCACAAATATACTTTTTCCTCCCTTCAAGAACATGACCTGTAAATAAAGTAGATCCCTCATCGTCATTCAAATGACAGTTAGATGATTTTAAAACAGATCCAGCAGCAACATAAGTCTTTGCCTTTTTTAAACACTCCCAACCACCCAAGCCAGCTAAGTCCTTTTCTTCAATTACCATGTCATTCTAAATGATTAACAATAATGCTTTTACCAGGATCAAAAAGATTAAGTATATTGATTTTTAGCCAAGCATG
>JABSSR010000030.1:4098-11802 GCA_013213965.1 Verrucomicrobiales bacterium
CAATTGATAAAGATTGGCATATTTATTGGCTCGGGCCCGGTGAAAATGGACTGCCTACAGAAATTTCATGGACAGCACCTGATGGATTTAAAATCTCACCGACGGAGTACCCTACGCCTCATAAAACTGTTCAAAAGTTCTCCGACCTCACGTTAACGAGTCACACTTACGAGGGTACCGTTTATTTTTCTACTAATATCACTGCTCCAAGTGACTTTGGAGATCTCAAAAATATAAAATTACAAGCAACTGTAGATTGGCAAGCCTGTAAAGAGACCTGTCTGCCTCCGACCACTACTCCACTTTCAATCAATCTAGCCATAGGCCCTAAAATAACGACTACTGAGAGCGTTTCAATACTAGCTGACTGGAACAAATCTCAATCTCAACTTCCACTCATTAAATCGATCGCTCGAACCGATTTCGGACACTTAGAAATCTCAGCCAAACTTAGCAAAGAGAATCAGGATCAGATTGGCAAGGATCCTTACTTGATGCTATCAGACAGCTCCATCATCAAAGAAAGTGATGGCCTGATGATGGATATTGAAAACGATATCCTGACCCTCTTTGCCCCGCTCGAGGACGAATCCTACGAAATTAACGATTCTTTACAAGGCTTTCTCCTTACAAGCGCCGGCGACAAAGTTTTCTGGCTAACTACCGAGACTCTAAAAATTGACGAGACCACAACTTCCCCTATTGCTGCAAAATCATATCCGAGCATCGATAGTTCAGAAGCTGCGCCATATCATGAAGCCATTGAGGAACTAACCAAAAACAATCAGACAAAGAAAGGTTCTTTCTTTTTAATGCTGTTCTTTGCTTTTCTCGGAGGCATCATCCTCAATCTAATGCCCTGTGTGTTTCCTGTCTTAGGAATTAAGATTCTTGGTTTTGTTCAGCAGTCAGGAAGCGATAAAAGAAAAATCCGTCTTCATGGTTGGTCATTCGCTTCAGGGATCTTCGTTTCATTATGGTTACTTGTCAGCGTCCTATTTTTGATCCGGGACCGTGGCGAGAGCGCCGGATGGGGTTTCCAATTCCAGCATCCTTGGTTTGTTCTCATTCTCATTGGAGTAATGTTTATATTTTCGCTCAACCTATTTGGGCTATTTGAAATTGGAACATCCTTGACTGGCACAGGAAGCAAGTTACAAAACAAAAAAGGATTATTGGGAAGCTTTTTTTCAGGAATATTAGCTGTACTAGTTGCCACACCTTGCACTGGTCCTTTCATGGGACCCGCGCTTGGCTTTGCTCTTTCCGGTCCAGAAGCTCAGGGATACGCTCTGTTCACTTGCCTCGCTGCCGGGCTGGCTCTTCCCTATGTCTTATTGTCATACCTGCCCAAATTAGTCGATTTGCTTCCTCGGCCCGGCAAATGGATGGATACATTCAAACAATTCATGGCATTCCCACTCCTAGCCACCGTGATCTGGTTGCTAAATATTTTAGGCAAGTCAATTGGACTTTCATCCGTAATCTGGACCCTTTTAGCTTTAGTGATACTCGCGTTGGGCCTCTGGATATACGGCAAGTACTCAAATTCACTAGTCAGCAAGACCAGTACAAAGTGGCTAGGTAGAACAGCACTCTTATTATGCTGTCTGGTCTGTTTTAAAATAGGTCAGTATGTCGTTAATTCAGAGTCAACTGTCGCAGGTGCTGCAACCAGCAAAACGATTCATGGCCTAACCTATGAACCTTTTGATCCAATAGTCGCACTGCAACATGTCAGAAACGGGAAGAACGTATTCATAGACTATACTGCCGTTTGGTGAGCTGTCTGCAAAACCAATGAACAGTTTGTTCTTCACACTAAAGAGGTCAGCGAAAAGATTAAGGAATTAGGCATCATCCCAATGATCGCGGACCAGTCTGATAAAGACAATTGGATCCTTAGCGAATTCTTGGACAAACTTGAACAACAAACTATCCCTTTTTATCCTATAATTTTAGGCTCAAAGGAGGGAAAAATTGAAGAATTACCAAATCAGCTCTCCCCCCCTGCCACGACTCCAGAGGCCGGTAAAAAGAAATTCATCAAGAAGCTAGAAGAGCTTTTAAAGTCATAGACACAGTCACTTAACCTCACTGCGTAGCTTTTCAAAATCATTGTAGAGAATAGAATTCGGAAGCGGTTTAATTACCTTACTTGCTAAAAGTATTGCATCTGAAGCTTCACTTATACGACGGTCTAACAAACAGTTTCTTACATATGGACCAATCAAGTTGTAAAACAAATGACCGCCACTAGCTGCCTTGAACTGCTCAAGCGTAATTTTATATTTTCGATGAGCCTCGTTCCAATTTCTTGATTTCTGAAGATCAAATACCTCATCGGCTGCCACTGAAACACCTAGATCAAATCGTCCTGAACGGTTTTCATTAATAATCTGACGACTTAACTTTGAGGCTGACTCTTCTAATTTTAGCTTCCTTAAAACTCTCAGTAACGCGATCTGCCCTTTGGCTTTACTTCCCTTCTCCTCTTTAAAATTATTTATCCACCTGGTCCAAAAGATCTTCAACTCATTCAGATCGGCGTTCCTTTCTTTAAGCCAATCCAATTCAATTTGCCAAGGCTCCTTGCTTCTTGGCATGATTTTAGATGATACCTGCAAGAGTCTCTGAAACTGTGGCGACCCTTGATTTAAAAGGGCCCAAGTTAATACCGATTTCCCTGTCCCGTGTGAGGGACTGTCTCCATTTGATTTTAATATAAATTCAAACTGAGTGTCACTTATTCTCTCCCATGTCTGCGGATCATAAGCAAAACCTACGGGATACTTTTCACTAGCCCATCGCGCTGCATTAAGTTTCCACTTGCCCCTAGATTCCAAAAAACCTATCCAGGCATGACCACCTGATCGACCTTGCCCCATAAATAAAATAGAGGGTATTCCCTGTGATTTTGCAGCATGCGATGCGAAGTAGCTCTGATCCATACAGATCCCACCCTTATTCAGCCCTATATCAATTAATCGGTAAGTGCCGTGAGGCCATTCATAACTTTCACTATCAATTCTTTGTTGATCGTATGGTATGATTTTATACAACCGTTCCAAATCTTTAGTGCTTTTAAGCTTTATTTGCTGCGCGTACTTGAGCTCGTTTAGTTGGACCGGCGTATCAAACACAAAACAAACCTCCCTAATCGATAACCGATCAAGGCCAATCTTAAGTCGTCCATTCTCATGTGAGGTGATAAAAAAGTTAAACAATGCCAGAACATCTAAATCACCGAAGGGGATATCACTTCTACTAACGTTTGGGTGAGGCCAAGAATTCGGGAACGGTTCATCCCACACTAAAGCAATAGCGATGGCAAGATTCATGTAGCGCGTAAATCTTTTTTGATCAGCACTTTGCAATTTGGATAAAATATCTACGAATTTTATCTTGTTATCATATACACTTACGTACCTAATAACTTTCTCAGTGAGACCCTCTGCGGCGAGCAACGCCTTGCACTTCCCAAAAGCGTCACTGGTAGAATTTAATTCTAGGTAATATGGAATAAGAAAATCCTTCGACCAATGAACATGAGTCACCCATTTCCAAAAATGTGATGCTGAAAGAAGTTTGTTTATGTCATGCGATTGTCCGACTTTCAACAATCGGTCATTCATTCGGTCTACACTCTCAATCCAATTGACAGGACTCGTATGTGAATTAACCCATCTTTTCTCAAGGCCTTCACTCCATACTGGAATAGCATATTTTTGCTCAGCGTGGAGTGGAAACGAAGTAAGAATCAAAATGAAAAACATCACTAGACTCTGACCAGTTAACCAAGTTCCTCGTTTCTTCATCAAATACCTTATTTTAAAATAATTATGGTCACTTCAATGTTTTTATAAACTTTTGATTCCTCTTTTCTTCGAAGTACTAATTAATTGGTTATTTAGAATTCTTAAAAGTTAAATCTTAAAAATTGATTTTAAAATATACAATAAATTTATGAGATTTTATCTCTAAATTCCTTGCACTATAAAACAAACGTCTCATATATTTAGGATGTGTTAAGCATTATTAACTGATTAAATTTGTTTAACACTTTGAGGGGATACGGGGTGGCGCTGGTTTTTTAAGGTTGAGGTTCCTAGCCAGCGTCACCTCATTCTTTTTCTCTGAGAGGACAAACCCACAATCATTGTATTGATCTATATGGGCAAAAGATCCATTCCTTCTTTTAATCTAGAATCAAGGATCTTAATTATTTCCTGATGATCCGAAAGGAGTCCGCTCATGTAAGTCTTGAGCCCTTCATTTTGCTTCTCTGACTCTAAGCATATTGTATGTATATCTCCTCCCTCACCAGCATGCCTCCCAGGTGAAATGAAAAGCATCGATATAATAACGTCACTAGTGTATCCATCAGACCCCAATAAATCCTCTAATAAAGGTCTATTAAATTCATACTCAGGTTCAGGCCTGCATTCCATAGAAGATGGCTTCAGCTCACTAACTTCATTAGATAAGATATCTTGCAGCTGACCCGCAATAAAATTCCTAACATCATTTACCTGTTTCCTGGGGGTCCCATGGTCAACTAGAGCAACTGAGGGTAGCTTTAGTGTGTTTTCTGAGATTTTATCCCTAATTAAGTCTGCAAGTATTTGTGCTATATCATCATTCTTAGTATTTCTAATATCAACTAACGGGTCAGCAATTCTGACTTCTAGATTAGTGAATTCTTTTTTCATCGCAGTTACCCTTTGGGGTAAATACTCATAAATAGCTGCACTGCGACCATAGAATAATGGCACTACAAGAAAACTATCAATTCCCTTTGAAATCTTTTCTACAAAAAATGGTTCTACTATATCCGCTGGCACACCATCCAACTCATCAGGATCAATCTTAGTCGAATGCAACAATGATACAGGATGAACTGAATAACCTGAATATTTGGATAAGTCTCTTGCGATCCTTCGAAGACTCAGCACTGAAGACGCCTTATAAGAGCCATTATCTACTAATAAAATGCAGTTCTTTTTAGCCATATACTTTTAAGAAAGTGATTCTCGACTATTTAAATATGCAATTGATATTTTAACTAATCCACAACCAATGATCATCATTTCCAAAGGCCCTCTAATAGTACAATCTAATTGCCTTTCACCATAGGAATGAAATCTATTAACATTTTTTGCTGCCTCCTCCTATCGATACTCAGCCTCGAGGGTACTGAGATATTGCGAGAAGTGGAATTCCATGACGGAACTCGGCTCCTTCTTAAGCTCAAAGATGAAACCATTACTTTTAAAAGATTTCTAAGTAACAATAAAATAAAAACCATCGAGCTAAAGTTATCTGATACCAAAGAATTGCATCTAACCTCTGCAAGCCCAGTTGAGCGACTAAAAAAAATAACTGATCTACTAGAACAACTTCGAGATGAAAATTTCAAACAGCGTGAAAACGCAGCAGCAAAGCTCGGCTCATTGGGGGATGGATTCCAGGACATATTAAAAACCAACATCGATGACTCACTCGATCCAGAGGTTCGTTGGCGACTGAGGAGAATTCTAAGTAAATTACCTCCCAAAAGCTCACTAGCCTTTGACCAGATCCGTTCAGAAACAGGCAAGCTCAAAGGCCAAGTAATTAAATTCAACGGGACTACCCAATACCATGGGGCAGAATTAAAACTAGACAGAGAGTCAGTGAAATCCATAAAACAAATCTCTGAAAGATTTAACCCGGACGGATACTTTATAATTAACGACGAATACTCTCCGGACATACCTATCACAAATATTAAAATAGATTTCAACTCATCCCTCAAAGGCAAAATTTTAAGAGCAGGAGAAAATATAAATAAAACTTATGAAAGTATCGGCGTGTCGTTTTTGTCCATGAGACAAAATTCATATCTCACTGTCAGTCCAAAAGAAATTGAAGGGATTAAACACGGAAATTCAGCAACGAATCATCGGCCTCTATTTGAAGGAAATATATCGGCAAGATTCTGCAATCCAATTAACCCCGCAGAGTCAAGGGCCGTTTCTTTCTTGGGACTACACGTGGGTCTAGTTAAACCCGGCGGGACGACCTTGACTGCCTATGATTCACATGACAAAAAGATAGAAGCTACCACTAACAAGGACGGGCATCAATTCATTGGCATCATGAGCAAAACGCCAATTACTCGCTTCACAATCAGCGCTAATACCGACATTGATACCACCTTTTCATTCGATGATTTAATCTTCACTAATTTACAAAATACAAACGGTCCCAATGATAATAAAACAACATTGTTAACCCTCAAAAACGGGGACAGAATTTCATGTGAAAGATTAACTTTTCCGTCAGAAATAAACAAAAAGGATCAATGGTTAACTGCATTTCCTGCAGCAAAGGGTCTGAGACAGCTAAACATTAAAATGAGTAGCGTGGCTTCGATTAAGATCAACAATTTGAAAAGTGACGAAGAGAATTCAAGTCCTCATCTGTGGTGCCTATTGGAGGACAATTCCACAATAAAAATCCACCTGCCCCCTGAACTCTCACCAAACTCAGAATTGGGAAACTTTTCCCTGAGTGAACTTAAAATAAATGCTCTCTGGTCATCAAAGAACACTCTCAATTATTATGACGGAGAGCTGACTGTTCCAAATGAAGGTGCCGCTATACTAATCAGAAGGGATCCAGTCTATGTCGAAGACTATGTGTTCAATAAAGACAGTTTCGAAGGAATTCGTAAAGATTCATCGAAAATAAAATACAAATTTTCAAGAATGCCCTCTATATGGTTTCGTAAAAAAATAAATAAATACGAACTCAGTACCAACTTGAAATTAGTCGACGGCCAAAATATTTATTGCTCAAAGCAATCTCTATTTAGCATTCAAAAAATAACCAACACACATATCATATTAAGTGCAGCCGAAAAGAAAGTATGCTCGATACCTCTAGCCAAGATCAACTCGATCAATTTCTAGTCATCTCCCCTCAAACCTTCTATCAATTTCACTCATGGACAGTTCTACCATTGTAGCTCTTCCCCTAGTATCGACATAAGGCATTTCACATTTTAATAAATCAACGAGTAAAGCATTCATTTCTTCGTTAGTTCTTGATTCATAATACAATGAAGCTTTGCAACTAAGACTCTTGGCCAATTGATTTAAAGTCATCTGCGTTGCGGCGTTCGCTCCGGCATCTTTCAATTCGCCAATAATTGAAATAACAAATCCTTCTGAATCATTCCCTGAAAATACGGCAGGTAATGCCTCGACTTTGATGCTATTATTTCCGAAGTCCTCTATCTCTAGTCCAATACATTTCAATAATTCAACAGAGTCAAGCGCAGCATCATAATCATCAGGCATCAAACTTAGTATGATGGGCACGAGCAACGATTGAGAAAGAAGGACCTCGTTCTCCTTAATTTGTTTTAACACTTTCTCATAGAGAATACGCTCATGCGCAGCTCTTTTATGAAGTAACACAAGCCCCTCTTTGCTTTGGAGAACAATATATTTGTTCAATAAAATACCAAGAATCTCGAATGTTTTCTCCTCAATATCACCGATCCTCTGCGTTAGCTTTTTCTCAAATGAACTAAAATCAAAAGCACTTACATCAACGGATGAATCAGCTAAAACTTCGAGCTCATCCTTCTCCACCGCGGCCACCTGAGTTAATTCTACCAATGAATCTGACTCTGCGTTAGGAGAAGGTAAATTT
>JABSSR010000300.1 GCA_013213965.1 Verrucomicrobiales bacterium
AGGAGATGATGAGATTGAGAATTGGAAAGATCACCTCGATTTAATGGTCAGAAGCATTTCAGCCAATTCGGGAAGGTCCTGCATTAATGCTAGTTGTGTTGTTGTTCCTAAATATGCTGATGAGATAGCGTCTGCATTAGCTGAAGAATTAATAACAATGAAGGTCAGGGATCAGGATGATCCAGAAGCTACGTTATCTGGTTTTGCTAATCCAAAAATGGCTGAATGGATCAATGGAGCCATCGAGGAGGGTCTAGATGAAGGAGGGGCCAAGGACATCAGCTTGGAAAAGAGAGATGGTAGTGAGCGGTACGTTCAGAAGGACGGAATGCATTACATGGTTCCCACCATTGTGAGATGTGATTCGATTGAGCATCCTATAGGTAACACGGAGTTCCTCTTTCCTTACGCGAGTATAATTGAAATGCCACAGGATCAGATGCTTGGGTCAATTGGAAAGTCGCTGGCAGTCGCTGCGATAACAAAAAATAGGAATTGGCTTGATGAATTAATTTTTGCAGATCATATCGAAAGATTAAATGTTGGAGCGATGCCGACGAATCATATCGAATGGGACCAGCCTCATGAAGGCAATCTTTTTGAATTCTTATATCGAAGACGATCTATTCAAGTTGCATGAGTATTGAAATTAAGGCAGCTGATATTTGTTCGGATTACTGCCAATCAGATCAAATTATAGGCTTTGGCGCTCTCACGGAGACGGAGGTCGACTTTGGCGTAGGGTCCGTGTCCCGTTTGGCTGATCATGTAAAATCTCTTGGGGGTAAAAAAGTACTACTTGTAACCGATCCTGGTATTGCTGAGGCAGGTCATATGGAGTGGGTCATGTGGATTCTAAAAAATCAAGACATCGACGTACTAACTTTCACTGATGTAAGAGAAAATCCAACTACTGATGATGTTTCTTTATGTGCAAAAAAGTCTCAGGATCAGAGCATTGATTTAATCATTGGATTGGGTGGCGGTTCGAGCCTTGATACAGCTAAAGGATGTAATTTTTTACTCACTAATGGTGGTGAAATGAAAGATTATTGGGGAAGTGGTAAGGCCAGTCAGGAGATGTTGCCTCTCATTGCGATTCCGACTACCGCTGGCACAGGCAGTGAGTGCCAGAGTTACGCCATAATAGCTGATGCGGAGACTCACGTTAAAATGGCCTGTGGTGACAAAAAAGCTGCAGCTAAAATCGCGATTCTTGATCCAGAGTTAACTTTGACACAACCAAGTAATGTGACTTCACATACCGGTATCGATGCGATCTCTCATGCCATTGAAACTTCCGTCACGACTAAGAGAAATGATATTAGCTATCAATATTCTAAATTAGCATTTGATCTTTTGAATGAATCATTTGAATCGGAAATAAAGAATCCAAAAGATATTGAGGCTAGATCTAAGATGATGCTCGGTGCTGCCTACGCGGGTACAGCCATCGAGTCAAGTATGCTTGGCGCTGCCCATGCTGCCGCGAATCCTTTGACTGCACAATTCGATATCATTCATGGAGCCGCTGTCGGATTAATGCTTCCTCATGTGATTCAATTCAATTCAGAGGATTCTGACACCAAAAGGATTTATGCTGATTTGTTTGAAGGGGACCTGTCCGGTAGAGTGATAGATCTTTTAACCATTGCTGGTATTTCCCGTGAATTGTCCTCATATGGTGTAGATAAAGGTAATGTTCCAGCTCTTATCAAAGACGCATTAAGCCAGTGGACCGGAACCTTTAATCCGAGAACAGTCGGAGAGGATGATTTTACTTATTTGTATGAATCTGCATTTTAGAGACAATTCGCACTTGTCACTTTTATCTAAAGACATTAGTTTCCCGGCCCTCATTAGTAACATGCAAATGATTGCTGATCGGATGTAAGGCTCGGTAGCTCAGTTGGTAGAGCAGAGGACTGAAAATCCTTGTGTCGACAGTTCGATTCTGTCCCGAGCCACATCTTACACTACCCTAAGTATTGTTGGCTGAGTTTCACTAGCACGAGAGGCTACAGACA